>NZ_PYCI01000055.1:0-39800 GCF_003015105.1 Chroococcidiopsis sp. CCALA 051
GGGGGAGAAAAGCTCCCTTGTCTCCCTTGTCTTCCTTGTCCCTTTGTCCTTTTCTGTCTCCTGAGTTCTAGGGAGTAATAAAGTAATCTCTGCATCCGTTGATGTTTCTCGTACTTTCTGTAACTCACCTTCTAAGAAAGTTAATTCTGTTTCTAGATCTCCGACAAAAATAACGAGTAAATGCCGCACCTGTTGCCAGTTAATTTGCATACAATAAGCCGTTACATATTTTTGACTTTTAACTTTTAACTTTTGACTTACTTGCCTCCTGTTGTAAGAGGTCTTTTGCTTGAGTTAAGACAGAGGCGATCGCACCTTCATTACTAGCAAAAACAATTCGATGGCGATCGCGATCTAGAGGTCTCCAGCGATCGGGATCGGAGTTAGAAAATATGACTACGCTCTTAACTTGTAAAGCAGATGCTAAATGCGAGACTCCAGTATCGTTGCATACCAAAAGTGCAGCTTGTTTGAGTAATGCCCCTAATGCGCCTAAACTGGTGCGTCCTGCTAAGTTAATTGCAGGGGTATTCATTGCCTCGGCAACCGCTTCAGTTAAACCTGTTTCTGCTGCGGTTCCGGTGAGAACGATCGCAAACCCTTGTTGAGCTAATGCATCGGCAACAAGGGCAAATTGACGTGGCGACCAACGGCGATCGCTTATACTTGCACCTGGATGAATGCAAATATAATGCTGAGATTGTAAGTCATGCACCGCAGATATTTGTTGTAATTCCCACCAGTCAGATTCCCAAAGCGGAAATTCTAGTTGTTCGCCCTGTAAGGGAATGTCTAAAAATGCCATCAAACGTAGATGCCGTCTTACTTCTACTTCTCGATCTGGATAGGGTAAAAACCACTCTGGATCGGGACAGTAATATCCTGGCAAGAAAAAGCCTGCATTCAATTTCGCTCCTAGTAATACTACGAACGAATTACTCACAATACCGCTACCGTGCATTTGAATGACTAGATCGAAGGCTTGCGCTTGCACCTGAGTTAAAAATGCCTGAGTATGTTGGGGCGATCGCCATCCTTCAGGAATCCCTGGATAACCTGGAAACTCCAACCAAGCATCTATATAGCAGTTGAATCGCTTCACAAAGCTTTGAGCGTTAGGTAAACCAATCAGTGTCATACGTGCTTCAGGTAAGGCAGCACGTAAAGCCCTCAACGCCGGAACAATGCATAGTAGATCGCCTAGTCCTGGTAAGCAACGGGCGATCGCCACTTGCGATACTTTTGGGAGTCGATGGCTGTAACTCATAGACTGACTCGCCTACTTTTGTCCAACTATCTTAGGCAAGCAGTCTAGATTTTTTCATTGGGCATTTGTCCAAATAATTACTGATTTATTCAGCTAAAAATTGTGCAATTGCACAATTGAGAAAAATAATCTTTTTTCTTCTTTCTATAGGTAGATTTAACCTTGCGTAAAAGTGTCGATCTTCTGCAAAGGATGAAGTATTTTTTCATACTTAGATAATTGTAGCAATCTTTGAAAATAGCAATCCTAAGCCATGCTTTTCTAAAGCGAGCCATGCCAGCCCTATACCCCTCACAAATGACAAATGACCAATGACAAATGACCTATTAATCTTTAGGACGAGGAACAAATAATCTAGGTACTTGAGGTCGGGCTAATAATTCGCGCCACAGTAGTTCGTAGCGATCGCTCATCTGCTTAACTGTAAAATTAGCTTTGGCAATTTCTCGCCCTCTTTGACCAAAACGCCAGCGCAATTGCGGATCATCTCTTAACTGTTTTAGTGCTGATGCTAGCCCTACAACATCATTTCTATTGACTAGAAATCCTGTTTCCCCATCGATAACTGCTTCAGCCACGCTACCGACGCGAGTGGCAACCACAGGACGTGTAGCCAGCATCGCCTCTACAATTGCTAGGGGAAAACCTTCCGATCGCGATGGTTGAGCGACAATATCGAATTGTGGTAGGTATGCACGCGGATTTTCTACCCAGCCGAGTAAATTAACGCGATCGCTTATTCCGAGTTCCATCGCTAATTGCTCTAAATTTGCCCGTTCGTCTCCTTCACCCAGAATGGCTAGTTGCACTCCATCAACAGATGCGATCGCTCGTAACAATATGTCATGTCCTTTCATTGCATCCAGCCGCCCGACGCTACCGATTGTTACTTTTCCTTCAGGGCGAACAGTCAAGAGTTGAAGTTCCTCAGCCAAATCGGGAACGCAATTAGGAACGGAAACCACCGAATTACGACCGAGGGCATAAAAATCTTCCATTAACCGCGCACTCGCTTCACCAACAGCAACATGAGCGTCAACTCGTAACGAAAGTACTCGCGTCCGCCACCAAGTCAGTAAGTCCGTTGTCCGTAGTGGTAGTTGATCGACTCGCACGACTCGCGCCCCAGGTAAGATTAAAGCAGCAGCTAAACCCATTGCTCCCGCCCAAGGCGTACAGAGATTAACATGTACTACGTCAGGACGTAGTTGTAATAAAGCTGTGAGATGAGCCAACAGCGAATGAATTGGTGTCTTAGGTAAGACTATCTTCGCGGTTTGAGGGCGTTGTCGGGCGATCGCTTCCACGACAAGCTCAGATGTACCTATGACTGTTACTTCAATTCGATCTGAAACGCTAGCAACCAAGTGGCTTAAACTAATCTCTGCACCACCAATTCCGCCGGAATCTGTATAAATGACTACTTGCATTTGTTATTTGTCAGTGATTCAATATTTTTTGATTCAATTGATTATTGAAATAGTAATAATGCATCAATTGTGTACTCTGTTATCGTTAAAACTTAAAAAAGTTTTAGTAAATAAAACTACCAAACAAACATACAAAGAATTATATCTTTAGGCAGAAGTAAGCCGGAGTAGCAATGGCTATTCTTGAGCGATAAGACGCATAATTTTAATTCTTGATTCTGACGATTTACATGTATAAGAAATAAAGTTGAAACTCAATGCAACGTAATTCGACGCATATATCTTTTACCCATACTACGCAGTTTACACAAGTTGCTCGATTAGTAACAAGTAAAATAACAGAACTTTTGTCAACTCAAGTATTTGTAGTAAATTGTAATAATATTATCGTTGCCAGTAGTAAATGCGAGCGAATTGGCAAAGTTTTTCATTTTCAGGAGCAACAAGAAACGAACTATTTACGAGTTCCGCTACACCTCAAATCAGAAGTAGGTGAAGTCGCAATTGGAGAACCATTTAATGGTGAAACAATTTCACCGCGTCTAGCAAAAGTTCTAGTTGAATTGATAATCAATCAAGCCACTGTACTGAACCATCGACCTAACCAACAAGCGTTGAAGAATCAGTTCGTCAATCATCTGTTACACGGTCAAATTATCGATGAAACAGAAATTTTAAGGCAGGCAAAGCTATTAGGTCTAGATTTATCACCTCCGCGAGCGGTAATTTTGATCGATGCTGCTCAATACGTATTAAAACCTTCAGCAGGTGAATCAGACGGCAAGAATTTAGAAAAAGCTACGGTGCGACAACGCCGCCGCACGCAATATGCGATCGGCAGCATAGTCAACTTTTTTCACTTACCAGATGATACGATCTGTGCCGATTTAGGTAACGGCGAATTGGTAGTTTTAAAAGCTAGCAATACCAAAAATCTTGGCAGTTGGGCAGAACGAGGAAATCATACAGATTCATTGAATGCGTTATGGACGAATCTAGCTGCACTTAAACGTGCGGGTGACGCTTTGCTAATGCGCTTGCGCAGCGATACAGGAGCAGCAATTAGTATTGGTATCGGTCGCTATCATCCAGGTATTCTTGGTTTAGCGCGCTCGTATCAAGATGCGAGGATGGCACTCTCACTCGGTCATCGCTTTAACGGTTGCGATCGCGTCTATTGTTTAGATCGTCTGGGAATTGCTGCATTTATTGGCGTAGCTGACGAACAAACCAAGATTGAATTAGCCACGCATTTACTCAGTCCGCTCGATTGCGAATTGGAATTATTAACAACCGTAGAGGCGTTTTTTGCCCGTGATTGTAGCCCTTCAGCTACAGCCAAGCAGCTTTTGATTCACCGCAATACTCTGAATTATCGTCTTGATAAAATAGCTTCGTTAATCGGTCTCGACCCACGGCGCTTTGATGATGCAGTACAAATTCGGTTAGCGTTGCTATTACGTAAGCTTCAATACTAGATTTCCTCGTCCAAGTGTTCGGCAACAGATTGATAGAGATTAAGAACGTGACTATCTTGGAGGTTGTAAAAAACATTGCGTCCCTGCTTGCGATAACTCACCAACCGCATAGCACGTAATGTCCGCAACTGATGGGAGACAGCCGATTCAGTCATGTCTAGAGTGGCGGCTAAATCGCAGACACAGAGTTCTTTTTGTG
This sequence comes from Chroococcidiopsis sp. CCALA 051, assembly GCF_003015105.1. Lineage (NCBI taxonomy): Bacteria > Bacillati > Cyanobacteriota > Cyanophyceae > Chroococcidiopsidales > Chroococcidiopsidaceae > Chroococcidiopsis > Chroococcidiopsis sp. CCALA 051. The sequence goes on from NZ_PYCI01000055.1 coordinate 4,375, forward strand.
CCAATAATGAAAGAATTCGTAACCGATTGGCATCTCCTAAGAGGCTAAAAAATTCAGCCATCCGCTGCGCTTTCTCAGTTTTCAGGACGCAGCTTTGTAAATGATGAACTCCATCCACGTCTACAGGATGTGGTGGATGGCACTGAAGACGATCCGCCTCTGAGGTAGAGTTTGGTTTAGCCCGATCGGAAGCAGAGTAAACTGACATTGGGTGATAATAAAAGACTGTGTTTGCTGGATTAAATCTTCAGACACCCTAAGTATAGCCCAACTATGTAGCCCAACTATAGCGCGGTCTAGGATATGCTCTGTTTAAGAATAAGTTGGTTCAATGATTTTAGAGTTTAGCTGGCTTGCTATTGCTGGAGTTAATAACCTACTCGAACTGCTTCAGTTTCCCTTCATGCAAAGGGCGATCGCAGGAGCGATATTAATGGGTATCCTTGGCGGTTTCCTGGGTAGCTTCGTCACCCTACGACAGTTATCTTTTTTCAGTCATGCTGTAGGTCATGCAGCTTTGGTAGGCGTTGCTTTAGGGGTTTTGCTTCAGTTAAATCCTACCTGGATGCTACTCCCATTTACCCTTGCATTCGGCTTAGTTGTCCTCTATTTAATTGACCAAACAAATTTGTCGAGTGATAGCGTATTGAGTGTAGTACTATCGGGTGCATTAGCAATAGGTGTCATCCTCAGCAGCCTGATCCAAGGATATCGCGGCAATTTGATGGGAGTCCTATTCGGAGATATTCTGGCGATCGATACTACGGATCTGATCTTGACCTCTTTGGTGTTAATTGGCAGCATTATTTTCTTACTACCTACCCTGCGTCAGCAGATTCTCTTGACTCTTAACCCTACAGTGGCACAGGTGCAGGGTATCCCCGTGCGCCTCTATCGCTACGCTTTTGTTGTCTTGCTGTCACTAGCTGTAGCCGTAGCAATTAAGGCTGTAGGCGTGTTATTGGTGAATGCTTTTTTGGTCATTCCCGCCGCTACTGCCAAGCTTGTGAGTCATCATTTTACCCGCTTTTTAGTCATTTCCGTGATGCTTGGGGTCGTTAGTAGCATTGTCGGCATTATGTTATCGGGTCTACTCAACTTTGCTTCTGGTCCTAGTATCGTTCTCGTCCAATTCTTGCTATTTACATTCATTTTCAGTTGGGTGAAGCTCATCTGGAAAACGGCATAAGAAATTTCGCGCCTAACCCTTGCCAAGGTCTGATAAGTTTGCTACCTTAATAAAGCGCCAAAAATTGACGCACCAACTTCGCCGGGATAGCTCAGTTGGTAGAGCAGAGGACTGAAAATCCTCGTGTCACCAGTTCAATTCTGGTTCCTGGCATCGCTAATCTAGCTCATAGGGCGGTTTCTAGCCGTTGATTCAGCACACCCTGACTTGTAAAAACCTGCAAAAAATAGCAGAATTAACGAGTAAAATCGGTGTGAATTTTGGGGTGAATTTTGGCGCTAGATATTGAGGAGAGAATTCGCCAGATTAACGCTCGACTTAAGGCTGGGAAGGTAGGGGTTAGCGTCCAGCAGCGAGGCGATCGCTTGTGCTTGCGCGGAACTCTCCCACCGCGACCTAACTCAACAAAAGATAAACCGTTTCGCCAAGAAATTTATCTGGGAGTTTACTGCAATCCTGCTGGCTTTACCTATGCCGAGAACGAGGCGAAGCTAGTTGGCTCTTTGTTGGCAAAGCGGGAGTTTTCCAAAGGAGCCATACCTACACACGAAAAGATCCCAACAGCAATCGTTTACAGCTCAATTGCTGAACCTATGGGACAAGTATGTGGAGCATAGAGCGAGTTCTGTCAGTATCACTACCCTCAATAAAGATTTTAAAAAAGTACGAAACCATTTAGTGGCTTTGGCTGAGCTAGATCTAGAGAATGCAGTCGCACTTCGCGATCGCCTGCTTGCTACTAAAACCGCAAACACTTCTAGACGGGTACTGGTACAACTGAATGCTTGCTGTAAATGGGCTGTCGAACGGGCAATACTAGAGTCAAATCCCTTTGAGGGAATGGCAAGCAAAATCAAGGTAGCCAAATCTGAGGCGGATGAGATCGATCCCTTTGACCGAGCAGAGATAGCAGCTATTGTGCGGGGATTCGAGAGGGACAGATATTTCAAGCACTACACGCCATTTGTTAAATTTCTCTTCATGACAGGATGCCGTACTTCTGAAGCTATTGGTTTGCAGTGGAAGCACGTCAGTAGCGACTTGTCTACTATTTTGTTTGAGGAAGCAGTGGTTGAAGGTCATCGAAAAGGTCCAAAGACGCGAAAGCGGAAGTTTCCTAGTGATGAAAAACTGAGAGAGTTGCTGCTATCCCTGCGATCGGAAAACCCGATTCCAGATTCCCCTGTGTTTGTCTCCCCTAGGGGTAAGCTAATTGATGCCCACAATTTTCTCAATCGTGCTTGGAAGTCCGTGCTGCTCAAACAAGGAATTCGTTATCGCTATCAGTACCAGACTCGCCATACCTTCATTACTCACTGTATTGAGAAAAATATCCCTATACCCCAAATTGCTCGCTGGGTTGGCAATAGCGCCAGAATAATTCTGGAGCGTTATGCAGGAGTAATTGAAAAATATCAAGTGCCGTCAATTTTGTAAGCGATTTCTTTTAGGCGGACGGCGCTTCTGAGGGGGTTTTTTGAAGTATTCCATTACCGTGCGGACGCAGATTAAATAAGTAGGGCGATCGCCGTCACTAGTGTTAATCCAGTGAATTCCCTGCTCCAGTCTACCGTCTTGGATGCGATTGGTAATCGAGCGAGCAGATATTGCCATGCCGAATTCACAGGCAACATCATCAGATCCTACTCATCGATCTGTTAGCGTTCGCCTGTAAACATCTATTAATTGCTGCTGAGTGCGCTGCGCTTCCTGAATCGTCTTCTCTGAAGACTGAATTGCCTGTGTCTGCTCTCTGATTGCAGCCAATATTGCACGTTGGATATCTTCTACAGCTTCCATCTGTTTAGTGAAAAATTATTAGCGTGCCTACCAGCACCCACCGATCCTTTTGAATTTTGTAGCCGTGATTATAGCTGACAGGACAGAGTTTATTTTGGCTAAGAGTAATGTTTGTTATCTAGAGTAATATTCTCGTGTCCTGCTACTACTCGACTACGCCTGAATCTAAATTATTTTTATTGGTTATTGTCGTAGCAAGCTTTGCGACCGCCGTTAATTTAGGTAATTTTATTGAATACCGTTAACAGAACCAGTCCACAAGTAACTTAAACTTAAGAGCCTTTTTCCTGTATTAAAAGCCTCTTCAATTCGCCAACGCTTTTGATATACATCAGCCACAACATACGGTGGTAAAATAGTTGGATCGAGTACACTGATTAAATAAAAATGCCAAGTCTTTCCCGAACGAACTTCAATTAGACGTAAGGTAATAAATGGAGTTTTTTTCGTACCTGAACCTAGACGGACTAAACGATCTCGTAGCGCATAGCTGTGCGTAAATGTTTGAAAGGGCTTAATTGATGCTCCTTTCTTTAACCGAGTAATAAAATCAACTTTTTATTCGATTAACAAAAGCCAAAAATTAAAGTGATAAAATCCTCTGTCCAGCAAAAGTAAAGTTTTGGCTGTGACTAAGTTTAAGATATCTAACTCAAATTTGATCTCAGAAGCTTTAGAATTTTCCTGAAACTAAATCTCTACAGGTAATCGAGTGCTTAAATCTATTACAGTCCCCATTTTTCTGGCTAATTGTCCTTGCGGAACATCTTTAAGACTATTCAGCTTGCAAAACAATGCTTCTAAAACCGAACAATCTACTATCCAAATTTTTCAAACTTTGACATAGTAAATTGAACACTTTCAGGTATTTTTCGCTGGCTTCTAGCTTGCCAACTTGTTGTTAAATTTGGTAGCAAATCCTTAAAAACTTTCTCAAATATCTGGGCTGGAAATGATAAAAACCGCTCTCGCTATTGCTTGTTGACTGACAGCTTTGGGACTGCACCATAGAAACCCCTCCCTTGCCAACATTCTTGTCAGTTCCGTAACTCCCGCCACATCTCGCCATAGCAAGGTTAATACCGCCGCTACCATTAACGGTAGGTTGAGAATTCTGTCTCTTAACCCCAGCTGACGGTAGTAGTTTTCTTGGGAGGTTATAGCTGGTGTCAATAAAGCTTCTAGTTGCGAGGCAATGGCTTCATCTTCTACCATTGGGCGATGCTGCTTTTTGGCATGGTCGCGCTTGCTCCGGCTCACGGCTTCATCCCTCTATAGCTTATCTGCTATGAGTTTTACACTATCTTTGCCCGCCTCTTGACAAATCTTTGGCAACCTTAACTTGTGAGCAATGCCCTTTTTAGCATAGCTCGCCACCCACTAAGATTGATGAAAGTTGAGTACTTGAAAGTTGAGTACTTGAGTTTTCCTGACGATTTTGCACTTGACACGGAGCGATCGGCAGGCGAATGTGAAAGCAAGTGTTGCCTGGCTCAGAATGAAAGCGGATGTCGCCTCTATGTTTCTCAATAATTCGATAGCTAATCACCAAACCTAAGCCGGTTCCTTGACCCACACCCTTAGTGGTAAAAAATGGCTCGAAGATACGCCCTTGAATGTCTGGCGGAATGCCTGGTCCATTGTCAGCAATCTCTACGAGCAAATCATTATTGTCTAACGCTGTACGAATCCAGATTTGTCCGCGTCCGTCCATTGCATCGATCGCATTGTCAATCAAGTTAGTCCAAACTTGGTTCAACTCACTTCCATAGGCGCAAATAGTAGGCAGGCTGCGATCGTACTTGCGCGACACAGTTACACCACCCTTAAGTTTGTGACCTAGCATAATTAACGTACTTTCAATTCCCTGGTGTACGTCTAAATCCTGCATTGGCGCTCGATCCATATAGGAATACTCTTTGACTGCTTTCACTAGCTCAGAAATGCGTCCCGCGCTTTGCTCAATTTCGTCTAACAACCCCAACCCAGTTAGAGTTGCTTCAATCCAGGTCAGTACTTTACCCAAGGATTGAGTAGGCACATGTTCTATGACAACATCTAGCCATTCTGTATCCAGTCCTGCTACTGCCAGGGTAGGGGCGAGATTCCAACTATCTTCAACGCCGTTTGCCTCAAGCCAGATGGCGATCTCATCTTCCCGATCGCTCTGCACGAGCGGATCTAACTGTAGTGGTGTTGCGGCGCGCGCGATCGCGTCTTGCAAAATGTTTGCCAGAAAAGTCATTTGCGTGCTTGTCATCTGCTGCTGGTTCAGACTGAGTGCTAGCAAGAGCAATTCTTGAAATAATTCGTGCATGTGCTTCGCACCTCGACTGACTGCTGCTGCTGGATTGTTAAGTTCGTGGGCAAGACCAGCTGCCATAGTACCTAGTGCAAGTAGCTTTTCGTGGTGTCGTGATGTTGTTTCCAAGATTTGTGTCCGCTGGGCTGTTATGACCAGCAGATCCCGTGTAATCGAAGGACATCTGGTTAGCATTTGCCAGAAAGCATGTGTGTCCCATTTCAACACGCGACTTGCTTTTGTAGCTCGTCCGCTAGCAAAGTAAGGCATATCTAATAAAATTAACTCGTGACCTGTATACGTTCCTGGTCCAAAGGTCATCATATGCCTTTCTATATCACCAACCTTCTTTGTCAGCTGTATTTCGCCTTCTGCAAGCACGTAAAAATTTTTCGGCGGCTCTCCTTCAAGCGCTAGATACTCTCCAGCGGCTAGCTGAATCAGGCTACCGTGTTCGGCTAACCATTGCAATTGCTCGTCTGTGAGTTCTGCAAAGAGCGCTGTTTGCCTTAAAGCTTCAAGCATAATTACATCTTACTAAGGTACTGATGAATAAACTGAACGGCAATCGAACCTTCTCCTACCCCTGAAGCAATGCGCTTCACCGAACCGTGGCGCACATCTCCAGCCACAAATATCCCAGGTACGCTACTTTCGAGCAGAAAAGGCTCGCGATCGAGCATCCATCCTTTGTTGCAGCATCCATTACGGTTTAAACTTGCTCCGGTCAAGATAAATCCTTGTTCGTCTCTTGCCACGATGCCATCTAACCAATCTGTACGTGGTTTGGCACCAATCATGACAAAGAGTAAGTTTGTCGGAACAGTTCGCTTTTCGCCTGTCTGGGCATCAGCAATCGTAACTGCTTCTAGGCAGTTTTCACCATGAACCTGGGCAATGCTAGAGTGTACTCTAACTTCAATGTTCTCTGTCGCTGAGATCTGCTCTATTAAATATTGGGACATGCTTTTAGCGAGAGAATCGCCGCGCACCAGCATTCTGACACGACTGGCGTATTTAGCAAGATAGACTGCTGCTTGTCCAGCTGAGTTAGCCCCGCCAACGATGTAAATCTCTTGATTTAAGCAAGAGAGTGCTTCAGTCATTGCTGCCCCAGTATATACGCCAGCTCCGATCAGATTATCAATTCCAGGTATATCAAGTCTGCGATACGAGATACCAGTAGCAATAAGCATTGCATGACAGCAAACCTCTGTGCCATCGCTCAGTGTCAAAATACGATAGGGATCGGCGACTCGAACACCAGTCACCTCTTGTGGCGAGAGAATCTCCACGCCGAACCGTTTGGCTTGAGTTACTGCACGTCTGGCTAGATCCGCTCCACTCAGTCCAACGGGAAAGCCCAAGTAGTTCTCAATCCGAGAACTCGTTCCTGCTTGCCCGCCTGGGGCTTCTTTTTCAATTAACACGGTTCGCAATCCCTCAGACGCTCCGTAGACTGCTGCTGCTAAACCCGCTGGACCAGCACCGACGATCGCTAAGTCGTAGAATGGCATTTGGGCATGGGTTCGCAATCCGAGTTTCTGGGCAATTTGCGTATTTGTCGGTTGTATTAAGTGAGAACCATCAGGAAATAATACCAGTGGTAAATTTGCAGCACCAGATTCGGTGTAGTTAGTCCATTGGTGTGCCTCTGCTTCTACCTCAATGTCCAGCCATTGATAAGGCACATGATTGCGAGCCAAAAAATCTTTGATTTGATGCAGATGGGGCGACCAACGCGAATCAACAATTCGCAAACCTTCAAAGGGCGGACGACAAGACGAAATCCAATCATCTAGTAAATCGTCCAGCACGGGATATAGTTTTTCATGTGGCGGGTCCCACGGCTTGAGAAGGTAGTAATCAATCTTTGCTGTGTTGATGGCGCGGATGGCAGCATCGGTATCCGCATATGCAGTTAGCAAGACCCGCTTTGCATCTGGAAAGAGTTCCATCGCCTGTTCGAGAAACTCTACCCCTGCGATCTCTGGCATCCGCTGATCTACCAAGAATAGTGCCACCATTTCCCTGCGTAACTTAACTTGTTGCAGTGCCTTCAGAGCTGTTAAACCCGATTCCGATCGCATGACTCGAAATCGGCTACCATACTCCCGTCGGAGATCGCGCTCAATGACTCGCAAAACTCCTGGATCGTCGTCTAAAGTTAACAGAACAGGATTAGCCACAGTTACTCCTTCATAACCTAGTCGCGTTACGACCAGCAGCGAAATTTTCGATGCAAGTGTCCCTGCTTGGTCAAATGTTCCCACACAGTGTAGTAATGGTATGACAACAGGCAGGAAAACACGTGCAAAATCTGGTTTACCAAACACTAAGCACTAACTCAGCAATTATTTGGTGTCAGGGTTTTTCGTCCTACAGATGGGTAGTGATTCTTAGGGAACTAAATACACGTTGGCTGTTTCAGTCACATCATACCGATCGGACACAGTAATGCCTTGACAGAATGAACTCATCTTGAGGTAATTCTGCACATTTTCCTGTGCGCCAACTATATGAATTTGAACGTCAGAACCTAGCTTTTGCTTTGTGAAAATCAGAAAACGCAGTCCAGCACTAGAGATACACTTTAAGTCTTGTAACAGAAAGACGAGGCGTTTGAGTGGCTGTGTTTGTACCTTTTCTAACTCTGCTTCCAGAATTGGTATTGCATTTACATCTAGTAAGCCAGTTAATGAAATCTTGGCAGTCCCATCAGCGACTTCCAGTAAAGCGGCATCAAAGAAAACCTGAATTGGTAGAATTCTAACTCTGACTCTCACTGAATCGCGAGTATCAGGCAGTTTGACAGTCAGTTTATCGGCATCAAAATCAGTATACGGTCGATCGTCAATCCATACTTCACCAATCCGCACGCTACCTGGTGGCAGAATATCCGGTGTAACTCGCAGAAGGTTGTCTTTAAATGCTCCCGGTCTGGGCTTAAAGTACAAGTTCATTGGCTGTTTTGTAATTAGCAGATTTGTGTAAACCGCCGCCAAGTAAGCTAACTCAAACGAGTGGTAGCCGCTCATCGAATGGCTACCTTTGCCACGCTCAGTACCCATTAGATAAGGAATTCCGTTTGCCAAGACATTAAAATAGACACCACCAGACTGGTTGTCGAGGAACCAAGCATTATAGAAAGCTGCTGACTCCCGTGCTAAGCGTCGATACTCAGTATTACCAAGCGAACCAGCCAGGATTAAGTAAGCTAGAATCGCTTGCTCTTGCTGCCACCAAGCCTTGCGGTCGTGCCAGACAAAGCGGTGTACTTCTTGTCCTGGTTCCAAACTGCGCTCTACGACATCGTACCAACCCCCACGTTGGCGATCGCTACCAACATCTGGCATAATCTCGGCAATTTCTTCGGCTAAAGTGGTATACCTTTCTTTCGGTTTCAAATGGTTCATGCGCATCAGGTTCCAAGCAATTTTGAGGTTATGACCCACCACTGCTCGGTTCTGCTGCCAACCCCACGTCGTGTCGTGGCTCCAATCTTCATAGAAACGTTCCTGCACAAATGGGCTATTGTCGAAATCTGGGAAACGTTTCTCAATGGTGTCAAACGTATACTCAAGGAAGTCGGCGTATTTGTCTTCGCCAGTTGCTAACCAAAGGTTGATCAAATAGGCTGGGGCATGGTCGCCAACTGAGTTCCAGTTCTTTTTCGCGCGGTTTCTCCCTAAAGACTCGGCATAAGGGCTGAGGGTAATGGGATCGATGTGAGAGAAAAAGCCGCCTTTATCTGTTTTGTCTAAGAGATAGCGGTTAAATAAATTGACAGTTAATTCAATGTCTTTCATGATGTGCGGATCGCCTGTCACCCGATAAGTTTGGGTGGGACCAGCCAAGGCATAAATTTGCTCGTATGCTGGCAGTGCATCATAATCATCCCCAAATTCTGAGGCAAATATTTTCTGCTCGCTACCATCTGGCTTCACATCAACACCATGATACCAGTAGCAAATTTCTTCGCCCTCATCGAGAAAACGCATGTGTTCGCGCAGATATTCAGTACCTTTTTCCGCTGCTTCTATGTAGCGATCGTCGCCAGTCATCATGTATGCTGTGGCGAAACCGTAAACTAAGCGAGAAATGGTATCAGTTTCTTGACGATTGGAATCTTCTTTGGAACCCACTAAACCGATTCCAGTGCGGTATTTCCGATAGTCAATTTCGCCATCTTCAAACTGTGCTTTCAGATAAAAATTGGCAAGATTACTAATCTGTTTTACCCACCAGTCCGGTCTTTCAAACAGATACTCGTTTTCTGTCCGACCCAAAAAGACAATGTGTTTGGCTTCAATCTTGTTTCGATCTACTTCAGGATAAAAGATGCCATAGGCAAAAAGATAGCGATCGCGAACGAGCATTGACTGCATTTGGCTAGTACAGTCATAATACGGTTCTCCCAGATTGCGAACCATTTCTGCGTAAGTTGTTGAGGTTAATGCAATCTCAAAATTTCTACCATCAGAAGTTTTCAGGTTGAAAGTATTTCTGCTTAAGTCAACTTCTGTTACGTATCCTGCGATCGAGTCCGAAAATGAAAAACCCATGTTACTCATTGAAGATCTCCCTGCGTGGAAATTAATGTTTGACTAACTATTTGGAAACGAGAACGACGACACTACGCTCTTTGACAGGGCAAACATTGCCTGAAACCAAGATTTCTTTCCCTGACTCCATGATGTCCATCGGGGAAGGTTCCGCAGTATCAATGACTTTGTACCAATTCCTACCTTGAATTGAAGGAGTTTCAAATTCTAAAGCATCCCAGTACATATTGAACATGATATGAATATCTGCTTCTCCTTCAAAACCGCCTAAAGTCAAGGCAAGAACTCTAGAATGAGGATCGTACCATCCTGGATTAAACAACTTTGTGCCGTGCCAAGACATATCTGCTAAACCACGCTCGTTGACATCGCCACTGAAGAACTGGGAACGGCGTAAGGCAGATTGACAATAGCATTTGCGGAACTCGATCGCCAGCTTAAAGAATCTGAATATATCAGCATTCTTCTCTACCAAACTCCAGTCAAACCAACTAATCTCACTATCCTGGCAGTAGGCATTATTATTGCCTTGTTGAGTACGTCTGACTTCATCGCCAGCCACAATCATCGGTACGCCCTGCGACAACAGAAGAATAGCTGCAAAGTTTTTAATCTGTCGCCGACGCAATGCATCAATTTCTCTATCTTCAGTCTCCCCTTCAACACCACAATTCCAGCTCAAATTATCATTAATGCCATCGCGATTACCTTCGCCATTAGCTTCATTGTGTTTATCGTTGTAGGAAACCAAATCGCTGAGAGTGAACCCATCATGGCAAGTGATGAAATTAACGCTATTAATAGGTAGATGCCCACTAGCTTGATAGAGATCGGCGCTACCAGCAATTCGCCAAGCAGCAGATCCTGCTAATCCTGAATCTCCCTTGACAAAGCGTCGGATATCATCTCGGTAGCGTCCATTCCATTCTGCCCATCGATAACCAGGGAAGTAGCCAATTTGATAAAGCCCAGCAGCATCCCATGCTTCTGCAATAATTTTGGTATCGGCTAAGATTTCAGATGTTTCAATGTGCCATATGACTGGTGGATGAATTAGCGGTACTCCGTCTTGACCTCTGGCGAGGATAGAGCCTTCGTCAAATCGGAAACCATCAACGTGCATTTCCTTCACCCAAAATTCTAGGCAATCTACAATTAACTTTTCCACCATAGGATGGTTACAGTTAACAGTATTTCCGCACCCAGAATAGTCCATGTAGTAATACTTGTTGAACGGTACTAGGTGATAGTAAATGCTATTGTCCAGCCCTTTAAAGTTAATCGTAGGACCGTCATGGTTGCCCTCGTCCGTGTGGTTAAAAACTACATCCAAGATCACCTCAATCCCTGCTTTGTGCAGTGCCTTAACCAGATCTCGAAACTCTCGGATCTGGCTCCCTATTTCTGGCGAGGTACAATATGAACCTTCAGGTGCAAAGTAGCTATGTGGATTGTATCCCCAATAGTCTCTTAGTGGCTTACCGTCAACCTCCCGAAAAATGTTCTTTTCATCAAAGTCAAAAATTGGCATCAGTTCAACAGCCGTGATCCCCAACTCTTTTAGATAAGGAATCTTCTCGACAATTCCAGAGAAAGTACCGCAGCGTTGACAGCCTGAAGAGGGAGACTTAGTAAATCCTGCGACATGAAGCTCATACACGATCGTCTCGCTCATGGGTCGGTTGAGAGGGCGATCGCCTTCCCAGTCATAATCCGATATATCAACGACTACGCTACGCATTGAGGTAGCCATGTTATCTTTTGTCCCTATAGCATCAATGCGGTTCCAAAGCGTATTGGTATTTCCCTTCGCGTATGGATCTAGCAATACCTTATTTTCATTAAAGCGATGTCCTGCTTGTATGTCCTGAGATCCACTAACTCGATAAGCGTAGTAAGTGCAAGATTTCAACCCTCTAACATAGACATGCCAAAAGTGAAAAGTTTTATTTACCCTGGGATCTAATTGAATAATCTGTGCAGGTTCAAGATCGTCATGATTCTCAAATAACAAAAGTTCTACAGACGTGGCATGTTCTGAAAAGATCGCAAAATTGACTCCTTCAGAATTTGGCGTTGCACCCAAGGGATGTTGGCATCCTGGTTCCAATTGATACTTAGTCTTCGCTAGCTCAAATTGCTGTTTAGCTGTAGTTAGAATCATTACTCTTCCTGACTATTTTTTTACGACATTTACTGATTCTGTTCAGTAATTGAAGGTTCAGTAAAAAACCTGGAAATTTGCAAAAACCACTTCTGACGCAGTATTCATTTGACCTAACTTCATTAGATTAGCCTGAAGTTTTTTGTTAGCCGTATAGCAAGAAAAAACAAGAAAAAAATGGACGATCGGGTATTGCTTTGTTCTCGATAAATTCAGTTTTGATCGCTTGCTTGCTCAAGCTTCGGCATCTTGGCACGATACTTAAGCGTTGTGCAAAAGACTATTGAGTTTTAGCCGATGTTTGATACTGAAAAGCTTATGAAACACGTAGTAAGAACGCAATGGTTGAACTTTCGGAGCTAGTTTGCATTCTTTAGGAACTACTCAGTCTTAGACTATTAACGTTATAAAAGCTACTTTTTTATAAGCATCTGCTAACAAGCTTAATGACTTGTTAAAATCAACGTGAATTATAAAATATCTTGAAAAATATTGATGTAGAATTTGATAAATAACTTGATTTTTAAAAATTTAAAATCAAAGCGATCGCGATCGAGTCAAAGTTATTTAAACATGTCTGTTTGAAATACAAGATTAAACTTCAGTTATTTTGTACATTTTTATATTTTTACATATGTTATCTAGTTAAATATAGTTATAAGGGATTTTGTCGTCAAACCTTAAGGAAATATTAAATAAAATATTGAGTATTGAAATCAAAATAATACAAACTTAATTCTAATTTTTGTCTCTTCTCTAAAAAAAAATTGATAAATATACTTCGGATGAGTTTAGGATTTTTAGTGTGTCTGGCTAAAAAAAATACCTCGACAAACAAAAGCAAAGGCTATATATCTTTGAACGAGTTAAAAAATTGATGTTGGTAGTTATAGAAAATACATGGATTGAAAGTCTAGTCAGCGTTGTTACTTTTCTCGAAACAGAAATTGTTAACTTTGAGATCGCTAGCCGCTTTGCTTAGAAATCTCATAACTCGATCGTCATAAATTGAGAAAATATGAAGAATAGGTTTCGCAGCCGTCGTCGCTTTCTGCAAACTACTGCACTTATTTCTGCTAGTGCTGCCCTAAGTCCGCTAGCTAGTATTTATCGCGCGAGCGCCCAAGATCGAAATGTTCCAGATGAAGCTGTAGAAGCTCTAGTCCTTGGTAGCGGTTTTGGCGGAGCGATTACGGCTCTGCGCTTGACACAAGCTGGGATTAGAACATTGATGATAGAGCGAGGAATCCGCTGGCCTATCAGAGATGATGGAAATACTTTTGCTACTTTTCAACAAATAGATGGTCGAGCTGCCTGGTTAAGTAATACGACATGGAATGGAGTTCCCATCGATCCGTTTACAGGAGTGCTAGACTTTTCTCAAGAAAATGGAATTAATATCTTGCATGGGGCTGGCTTTGGAGGTGGATCGTTAGTTTATAACGCGATTACTTACCAACCCAGGCGCGAAATCTTCAGCGGTATTTTTTCTCCTGATGTTGTGGACTATGATGAATTGGATGCAGTTTATTATCCGCGCGTGCGATCGCTCCTACAACCCGCAAGCATTCCTGATGATATTTTGGCAAGTCCTTACTACGATCGCGCTAGGTTATTAATCGAACAAGGAAATAGAGCAGGCTTTGCTACATATCCATATAATCTTGCAGTAGATTGGAATGTAATTCGCCAAGAAATAGAAGGAACAAAGACACCTTCTGCAATTCTAGGTAATCATTGGTACGGTATTAACAGTGGGGCTAAAAATAGCTTAGATCGCAACTACCTATTTCAGGCAGAGCAAACTGGATTATTAGATGTTTTAACTTTACATCTAGTTACAGATATTACTGAAGTACCTGAATATGGATACAGAGTTTTATGTACTCAAATTGACACATCAGGAGCAGTCGTCGCTCAGAAGTCTTTTACTTGTCGCTATTTATTTTTAGCAGCTGGTTCGATTGGAACTTCCAAGCTTTTAGTTAGATCTAAAGCAACGGGCTTATTACCGAAATTAAACGATGAAGTTGGCAAACATTGGGGAGGTAATGGAGATGCAATTGTAACTCGTAGCAATTTATCACCGTCTGTGTCTGGTAAGGGAGGACCAGCATGTGTAGTTTTGGAACACCTAGATAATCCTCTTGGTGCAACTGTTCTTGAGGATATTCCAGATGCAAATGCGGCTGATGGTACGCTACAGTTATTAGCTTTAGGTATACCTCGACAAACAGGGACATTTACATACAACGCATCTACTGATTCTGTCCGCTTGAACTGGACTCCAGACAACGCTCAGTTAGATGCTGTCAAGTTAACTGCTCAAATCCTTGACGAGAAAAATACGACCTCAACCAGTCAGCCGACATCAGAATTTATAAATTCCATCTCTGGGCATCCTTTAGGAGGAGCAACACTAGGAAAAGCCTGCGATCGCTACGGGCGTGTCGCTGGATACAAACGTCTTTATGTCATGGATGGAGCCATGATTCCTGGCTATACAGCTATCACAAATCCTTCCTTTACGATTGCGGCTTTAGCAGAACGCAATATAGAAAAAATCATTGCTGAAGATTTTGTATAGTTTACGATAGCAATTCTCGATTGTGCGGATGACATTTGTAGGGGCGCACAGAGAAAGCGCCCCTACCAGACATGTATTGCATCCAATTGAAAACCGCTATAGTTTTGCATTCTGTAGTTGCCGTCTAGATTGTCATCGCTAGCCAATGAATATTAGCTCTAGTATTGAGGCAGAAAAGATATGACCAGAGAAGAAGCAAGATTGCAACAAGTCCGCGATTCCCTTCGGGATAGCTCCGCTTCACGCACCGCTCACTGGCAGCGTTGGGGACCTTACTTGAGCGAACGACAGTGGGGAACCGTGAGAGAAGACTATAGTGCGACTGGGGAAGCCTGGGAGTACTTTCCTCACGATCGCGCCCGTTCTCGCGCTTATCGCTGGGGAGAAGATGGAATTGCTGGAATTTCTGATAACCATCAACGCCTTTGTTTTGCGATCGCCCTGTGGAACGGAGAGGATACCATTCTCAAAGAGAGAATGTTTGGTCTGACGGGAAATCAAGGCAATCATGGGGAAGATGTCAAAGAATATTACTTTTATTTGGATAACACCCCCACGCACTCCTACATGAAGTGTTTGTACAAATACCCTCAACAGGCTTTCCCCTATCAGCAACTTGTTGAGGAAAATCAACGTCGAAGTCGTCAAGATTTAGAGTATGAACTGCTCGACACGGGTATATTTGCAGGCGATCGCTACTTTGATGTTTTCGTTGAGTACGCTAAGAATTCACCGGAAGATATTGCGATTCAAGTTAGTATCGTTAACCGAGGAGCGGAAGCAAAAACGCTACATCTACTGCCTACACTCTGGTTTCGGAATACTTGGTCTTGGAATTCTCACCAAGAGCAACCAATGCTCAAAGTCGTTAAATCCGATTCCGATTTCAGTGTGATTGAAGCTATCCATCCAACGTTAGAAAATAGATGGTTGTACTGTGATGGGGAAACAGAACTGCTATTTACAAATAATGAAACCAACTTTGAGAAATTATTTGGAACCAGCAATGCTTCTCCCTACGTTAAAGATGGAATCAACGATTACATAGTAGAAGGTCGAAAAGCAGCAGTCAACCCAAATCGGATTGGCACTAAAAGTGCAGCTCATTACACATTGAAAATTGGAGCAGGTGAAACCAAAACTGTGCGGCTACGCCTCAGCGATTCGCCGAGTTTAATTCAGCCTTTTGATACTCAATTTGACGAAATTTTGCAAACTCGGCTTTCAGAAGCAGATGAATTTTATCATCGAATTTGTCCGTTCTCCATTTCAGAAGATGAACGCAATGTCCAACGACAGGCGTTTGCAGGTATGTTATGGAGCAAACAGTATTATTACTATGTAGTCCATGAGTGGCTGAAGGGCGATCCCCAAAATCCGTCACCACCAGCCGAACGACGGCATGGCAGAAACCGTGAGTGGATTCATCTATTTAACGATGACATTCTTTCGATGCCAGACAAGTGGGAATATCCTTGGTTTGCCGCTTGGGATTTGGCTTTTCACGTGATTCCACTAGCGGCGATCGATCCAGACTTTGCCAAGCGTCAATTGAGTCGCTTGACGCGGGAATGGTACATGCACCCTAACGGTCAACTACCAGCTTATGAATGGGCTTTTAGTGATGTAAATCCGCCCGTTCACGCTTGGGCTACCATGCGCGTGTATCAGATTGAACGTAAAATGTACGGTCGTGCTGACACGAATTTTCTAGAGCGGGTGTTTCAAAAATTATTACTGAATTTTACGTGGTGGGTGAATCGGAAAGATGCTGAAGGCAATAACGTCTTTCAAGGCGGCTTCTTAGGATTAGATAACATTGGTGTCTTTGACAGAAGCGCCGAACTTCCCACGGGTGGACGTATCAATCAAGCGGATGGCACGAGCTGGATGGGAATGTATTGCCTGAATATGCTGGCGATCGCTCTGGAACTAGCAAAAGTAGACTCTACCTATGAAGATATTGCCAGCAAATTTTTTGAACATTTTCTCTACATTGCTGATGCAATCGACGGCATTGGTAAGACGGAAATATCCCTTTGGGATGAAGTTGATGGATTTTATTATGATGCATTGCATCTACCTAATGGCGATCGGTTGCCGTTAAAAGTACGTTCGATGGTAGGACTCATTCCACTATTTGCCGTTCAAACCTTGGAACCAGAAATGTTGCAGCGTCTCCCTGGTTTCAAACGACGGATGGAATGGTTTATTAGAAATCGCCCAGATCTACGCCAAAATGTTGCTTGCATGGAATCACCTGGAGTAGGGGCAAGAAGACTGTTGGCGATCGCCTATCGTGAAAAACTCCAGCGCATTCTGAAAAGAATTTTGGATGAAAGCGAATTTTTAAGTCCCTACGGCATTCGTGCAGTTTCCAAATTTCATGAGTCTCATCCCTACGTTTTTGAAACCAATGGATATCAGTATCGCGTGGACTACGAGCCAGCAGAATCTAGCACTGGTATGTTTGGCGGAAATTCTAACTGGCGCGGTCCGGTTTGGTTTCCCGTCAACTACTTAATTATTGAGTCGCTGCAAAAGTTCCATCACTACTTTGGAGATGACTTTAAAGTAGAGTGTCCTACTGGTTCTGGTCGCATGATGACACTTTGGGAAGTTGCATTTGAATTGTCCCAAAGGCTAGTGCGAATTTTTCTAGAAGATTCGTCTCACAAACGACCCGTCTACGGTGGAATTGAAAAGTTCCAAACTGACCCTCACTGGCACGACTTAATTTTGTTTCACGAATACTTTCATGGCGATATCGGTGCGGGAATTGGTGCTAGTCATCAAACTGGCTGGACGGGATTAGTCGCCAAACTGATCCAACAATGTGGAGAATATCGCGATCGCAGTACGAGCAACTCTAAATGCCCAGAAGCACAAGCCCAACCTTTAACAGTTTAGTGACTGAAAGCATTGCCCAATCTATAACTTAACGAGTTGAGGAACCTGAGATGAAACGTAGGATTGCCAGTAGCAGACCCAGTGCTATCCCTGCTTACGTCGCAGAATTGGTAGGCACAATGTTAATGATATTCAACGGTCTCTCTTGGGTTTGCTGGAATTTTAGCCCAGAATCTCCAATCGTTAAGTTAATCCCCAACCCTAACGTGCGCTTATGTCTCACAGCTTTATGTTTTGCTGGGGGAGGAACGGCGATCGCTTACTCGTCATTAGGCAAACGTTCTGGAGGACATCTCAATCCCTCAGTCACTTTGGGCTTCTGGCTGATGAAAAAAATCTCTACCCGCGATGCTTTAGCATACGCCTTCATGCAGGTTATTGGTGCGGCGATCGGTGCTGCCTTAGTACTCGTATTATGGTCTGACTTTGCTCGCAGCGTTCATCTGGGCGCAACTCTGTTGGGGAAAGGAGTATCACCAATAATGGGTTTTGGGATTGAGGTTGGCATTACATTTTTGCTGATGTTGACAATTTTAATCTCAGTCAATTCGTCCATTATGCCTTGGACTGGGGCGATCGCCGGGACGCTAGTTGCTTTTCTGGTGTCTACTGAATCACCCCTGACTGGCACTAGTCTGAATCCAGCCCGCTCTTTTGCTCCAGCTGCCTTAATTTCGATTTGGCAGGATCAATGGATTTACTGGATTGCTCCACCTCTTGGAGCTGCTTTAGCTGCACTCCTGTATCGACAGGGAATTATTGGTACTGGAAAATCTTACTGTAGCAAGCTTTTTCATGCATCAGACATTCCCTGTCACCATGCCAACTGCGGTTATTGCAGCCCTACTAAAGTTGATGTTTTTCGGACAACAAGGAGAAAGTTATGAAACTTGAAGGGAAAGTTGCACTTGTGACTGGTAGCAGTCAGGGGATTGGTAGCGCGGTTGCTGTCCGCCTTGCCAAGGAAGGAGCAAATGTAGTCATTGACTATCGCTCACATCCAGAAGGCGCAGAAGCTACGTTAAAACAAGTAGAAGCAACTGGACGTAAAGGTTATATCGTTCAGGCAGACTTGGGAGTAGTTAGTGATGTTCGTAGATTAGTTGCTGAAAGCATTCAATATTTTGGTCAACTGGATATTTTGGTGAATAATGCTGGAGTTGATGGTAAGAACACTGATTTCTGGGACGTTACCGAAGCTAATTATGACGCAGTGCTGAATGTTAACTTAAAAGGTGCGTTTTTCGCTACACAGGCGATCGTACAACATTTGATTGAAACTAAACGCAAAGGCAAAATTATCAATATTAGTTCCGTGCATGAAGAACTGCCTTTTCCCCACTTCACGCCCTACTGTGCCAGTAAGGGTGGGTTAAAGATGGTTATGCGAAACTTGGCAGTCGAACTAGGTTCGCTGGGAATTACAATTAACAACGTAGCCCCTGGAGCAATTGAGACTCCCATCAATACTAATCTCTTAAATGACCCCCAAAAGCTAGGAGCGTTATTACAAAATATTCCTTTAGGGCGTTTAGGTAAACCAGAAGATATTGGACCTGTGGTTGCTTTTTTAGCTTCATCTGATGCCGACTACATCACTGGTTCTACCTTTTTTGTTGACGGTGGGCTGCTGTGGAACTATCACGAGCAGTAAATCGCTGTGTATTGCCAAAAGAGGCGATCGCGCTCTTACCCTCGCTCTCGTCTTTAAATGGGGCATAACAGAATTTGCAGATCGGAGCGAGGTTTATGAAACAAATAAGTACAACTTACAGAGGGTTTTAACTATGCGGAAAATAATGACACTCTTGTTTAGCTCTACAGTGTTGGTTTCTTGTAGTCATACCAAGCTAGATACTCCATCTACCGTATCCGAGCATGTGAAACTTGTGTCCGATCGCTCTATAGTCACTCCTCCACAAGAAACATTACCAGCAGCGCATACTATCTCACCAGAAAAAGTCCTGCAAAGTGACAAATACAGCGAGGGAATTGTTTTCGATCGCCAGGGCAATTTCTACTTTTCTCAAACTAAAGCAGGAACGATTACGATTGTATCGCCTGATGGCTCCAGTCGAATTTGGGCTAAGGTTCAAGGAGTTAACGGACACAAAATTCTGTCCGATGGTTCTCATATTGTTGCTGCCAAAAATTCGGTGCTACAGTTGGATGCTAATGGCAATATATTAAAAATAATTGCCGATCGGTTTAACGGCAAACCATTAATATATCCCAATGACATCACTGTGGATCCGCAAGGAGGTTTTTATTTCAGCGATTCTGGCGACTCAAATCCTCAAAATCCCAATGGTGCAGTCTACTACGTCGATGCCGCAGGTAAACTCAACCAGGTGGCTAGTGGACTTGCCTTCGCAAATGGAATTGTCCTCACTCCAAATCGTCAACGTCTTTTTGTCAGTGAAAGTAATAAAAATATAGTAGCTGTCTATAATGTGCTAGCGCCAGGAAAGCTGGGGGAGAAAAAAGTATTTGCTTTACCTGTCAAACAAGCAGGGGAAATCGATAACAAGCCTGATGGGATATGTTTGGATGCTGCGGGAAATCTCTATATAGCTCACTACGGTACGCGCCATATAGAAGTACTGAACTCTAAGGGTCAGTTAATTCGTCGATATGCGAGTGGTAATCTAACTACTAGTAATTGTGCTTTTGGTGGAGCGAATTTAAAAAGTCTTTTTGTAACTGGTGGTGTTGAGACAGAAGCAGGTCAAGGAGGTATTTTTCGCCTAGATCTAGGCGTGCAGGGGTTAGATATCCGTCCTCGTCAACCAGCAATTACCACGACTCAGAAAAATGACTGAAGCTCTAAATGCTATAAATAAGTCTTAAGTCAGTTTTTCTGATTAAAAATATGCGATCGCGCTACTTCATCCTATTCGGTTGAGTCTGAATAAAATAGTTTATCTTCTAGCTAATCTATCCACTTCTTAGCGAGTTTTTTAGCTAAAATATATTCAATTACAAATATTGTGCGTTTTAAAGTCAGCTCGATCGGAAAATTGATTTAACATCTAAAAAACTACAGAGAATTAAAAATAAAAAGTCTGGTTTTAAATCTTTTTGAGCGCTTAAATTAAGTGATTTTTGTTAATAAATTTAAAAACAAATCCAAACTATAAATTTATAAAATCAGATCTTTTTATAGAAACCGTATAGAGACGTTATATGTAACGTCTCTATACGGAAAACGTTTGCAAATTAATTTAGATCTCTATGTGAGAGATAATTATAAATAAAATCTAAAGAAGACAAACTTGCTCCGAAACTTAAATCATTGTAACTATGCTGCCTGGTTGATAATCTTAAATTAGATTTCTTGCATAGAGCTGATTTGAGATTGCACAAAGCCTAACTTTTATAGAACGCGAACGCTCTTATACGCGCAGCGTTCTCGCAGAGTAGATCGCGATCTCATGCTGAGACGGATATTTCAAGAACAATCTTTTAAATCTTTTTAAGTTCGAGATTAAACGCTGTAAGCCGAGTGTGTTGACAGCTTTTAACGAAGAGGAAAATTAAGTCAATCGGTGACAAAAATAAAGCTATTTGCCACTGAGTAAACATATTTTACTAGAGGTTAATTATGTCCTTCAGCCGAACTAGCGGAGTTTTATTGCATCCTACTTCCTTGCCTAGTCAATTTGGCATTGGAGACTTAGGTATAGAGGCTTATCGCTTTATTGACTTTTTAGCGGATAGCGGACAGCAACTATGGCAGATATTACCATTGGGACCTGCGGGAAGAGGTAATTCTCCTTACGCCTCTTATTCAGCAATGGCAGGAAATCCACTGCTGATTAGTCCAGAATTGTTAGAGAAAAAAGGCTTGTTAGAAAAAGCTCACTTGGCTCATTTGCCTGAGTTTAATGCTGAAACAGTAGATTTTGAGCAAGCGATCTCAACGAAAATACCGATGCTGCGAAAAGCTTGCTCGAACTTTGAAGCAAATGCTACATCGTTTGAAAAACAGGAGTTTTCAGAATTTTGCGATCGCAATGCTTACTGGTTAGATGACTACGCTCTATTTATGGCACTCAAAGATGCTCACCAAGGTGCTAGTTGGAATCATTGGGAGCCAGCGATCGCTAAAAGACAGCCAGCCGCGATCGAACAGTGGCAGCAACAGTTAAGCACGGATACCTTTTACTATAAATATCTCCAATTTGAATTTTTCCAACAATGGTCAGAACTAAAACGTTATGCCAACCAACGCAGCATTCAAATTGTAGGAGATATTGCTATTTACGTAGCACATGATAGTGCTGATGTCTGGGCGCATCCCGAAAATTTTTGCCTAGATCCAGCGACAGGTGAACCAGCACTGATGGCAGGAACACCACCAGATTACTTCAGTGCTACAGGACAACTGTGGGGCAACCCAGTCTATAACTGGGAAAATTTACAGCGGGAGAACTTCGAGTGGTGGTTGCAACGCTTCAGATCCATTCTTCACTATGTAGACTTAATTCGCATTGACCACTTCCGAGGCTTCCAGGCTTTCTGGGCAGTAAAACAGGGCGAAACCACTGCCATGAATGGAGAATGGATTGAAGCCCCCGGAGAAGCTTTCTTTAAGGCACTTAACGACAAGCTAGGTCACTTACCGATTATTGCTGAGGATTTGGGAACGATTACACCCGAGGTGGAGGCGTTGCGCGATCGCTTTGAACTTCCTGGGATGAAAATTTTGCAATTTGCCTTTGGCGACGGCACGCAAATAGAAAAACGCTTTTTACCGTTTAGTTATTCACACAATTGTGTCGTTTACACGGGGACTCACGATAATGACACGACTGTAGGCTGGTTTAACCAGTTGTCAGAACAAGCACGAGCAGCCGTCCGGTTTTATTTGGGTTGTACGAGTTCGGAGGAAATTCATTGGGATTTAATTCGCTTGGCGCAAAGCTCTGTTGCAGATCGCGCAATTACCCCCCTTCAAGATATTTTGGGATTAGGTACGAACTCTCGCATGAATTTTCCTGGTAAAGCAGTAGGAAACTGGGGTTGGCGATATCAACAGTCTAATTTAACGCCACAACTGCGCGATCGCCTCAAAAAGATCGCTGAAACTTACGGTCGAACCTCTATTCTTTAAGTTTCTGACTACAAACAATGACACCTCACAAATTTCCCATCGTCGCTACTTTAATACTTTTTGTGTTAGCCGGATTATTAGCATATTTCGCCCCTCTTCCCAATAGAAATGCTTCTAAGGGTATGGTATTTGGCAGGCATTAATTAAATACAGCCACATTTAGACTTAAAAAAAAGTAGCTGTATTTCTGAAAATTTGTCTTTATCGAAAATGCGATTTTTCACAAAAAAATGGAGATTTTCTTATGAAACAATCAACACAAAAGACCTCCTGAGTGAATACTTGAATTGTCATTCACACGCGAAGCGAAACATCTGGGAGATTCTTCACTACACTGCGTTGCGTACCCTTCGGGAAGGCTTCGCCAACAGAATGACATCCATGATTTTTTGATTCATGCAGGAGGTCTAAAGCAAAGTCAAAAAAATATGAACTTGCTACAAAAAATCAACCATTTTCCCTGAACTTTATACTCGATAAAATGAAATTGAACTACTAAACACTTGCTCTCACTACAATTATCCAGTCAATAAATAAGCACAAAAACAAGGACATCTAACTAATATGATACCCAGATCCCTTGGAGGTAAGAAAATTGCCATTCTTCTCGAAAGTGAATTCATTCCTGAAGAAATTGAAGCGTACCAGCAGCGCTTTTCAGAACTAAAAGCAACGGTGCATTTAATGTCTAGGCTTTGGAATCAACCAAGCGTCCGCTTCTTCAGCGATGAAGATACAGGTGCTACGCCTCGAACTATAGAAGTGGATATCGATTTTCAAAACGTAGATCTGAATGACTACGCAGCCGTGATCATGACTGCCAATTACACCAGCGTACGTCTGCGTTTCTTCCAACCACCAGAGGGTCAACCAATCGGTGGGGAACAAGTCCGCACTTCGCCAGCAGTACAATTTTATGCGAAAGCTATGGCGAATCCTAAGATTGTCAAAGGGGCGCTATGTCATGGATTGTGGATATTAACACCCATGCCAGAGTTACTGAAAGAACGACGAGTGATCTGTCATGAGGTCGTGCTTGCAGACATCATGAATGCTGGTGCAATTTACGAACCCTCACCTACAGGAGTAGTTGTAGATGACGATCTTGTTACTGGTCGGTCGCGACACGAAGTATATCCATTTATAGACGCTATTACCGAACGAATCCAACAAATTTCCTCAGCAACAAATCTCTTCTCAACCAAAAAAACTGCTACTCCCCTTGCAAGAGCAAGAGCGGCTAGCTGATCGTTTCAAAAACAAATTCACATGCAGGAGATAATTTTATGAAAAAAATACTGACAATTCTGTCAGAGTACGGCTACTGGGGTGAAGAACTAGTAGGTCCTCTGGAAACCTTTGATGCAGCAGGATACCAAGTTGACTTTGCAACTCCGACTGGTAAAAGACCAGTAGCGCTTCCTCCCAGCTTAGATCCTACTTTCGTTGACCCTCCTTTAGGTCGGACAGTCGTATCTGAGGAGATGGCGGAGAAAGTCAAGCGATTAGAAGATCCAAAGAATCCTCGACTAGATAATCCAATCATCCTTTCAGAATGGTTGCCCGATCGCCCCTACTGGAGTGCTGAAAAGTTTCTGCGAGAAATGGAAGCCTACAACAACGCGATCGACGAGGTGCAGCAGGAGCTAGTGCAATATGATGCTCTGTTGATAGTAGGTGGTAGCGGTCCAATCGTCGATTTGGTCAACAACCATAGAGTCCATGACCTGGTTCTCGGTTTTTACAAGCTAGGGAAGCCGATCGCTGCGGAGTGCTATGGCGTAACTTGTCTGGCTTTTGCTCGCGACCTAGTAGAACGCAAGAGTATTATTCGAGGTAAACACGTCACTGGTCACTGTAAAGAGTATGACTACTTAGATGGGACTGGGTTTATTGGTAGCGACATTAATATGGGTCCACCTCCTTATCCTCTAGAGTATATCCTCAGTGATGCAACAGCTCCAGACGGAGAATATCACGGTAATTTTGGCAGAGAGATTTCTGTAATTGTGGACTATCCATTTATCACGGGACGGTCTACCGCAGATTCCTATACAACTGGTCAGAAGTTAGTAGAAGTCTTAGAGAAAGGGCTAAGACGGTATGGATGGTAAATCTCAACCAAGCGATTTTTGGCTCAGCAATAACTGTGCGATCGCTACCAGCAAATAGATTATGCCCAAGAAAACGAAAATTATGGCTAACAGAAATGGGCGCTTTGCGATTATAGAGCAACTGCTTGCAGATGGCATACAATACATGTTCGGCAACCCTGGCACAGTCGAGCAGGGATTTCTGGACGCTTTAAGTCACTACGAGCCTGAATTTAAATATGTCTTTGCCTTGCAAGAGACGATTGCAGTAGGTATGGCTGATGGCTATGCCCGTGCCACCAAAAAACCAACTGTTGTGCAACTACACAGTGGTGTTGGATTGGGAAATGGAATTGGCATGATGTACCAAGCGATGCGTGGTCATGCGCCACTAGTCGTACTAGCTGGTGAAGCAGGCATCACGTACGATGCAATGGATGCTCAGATGGCATCTGACCTTGTGAGCATAGCCAAGCCCGTGACTAAATGGGCTACTCGGGTTGTCGATCCTGCTTCTCTTTTACGAGTCTTGCGTCGGGCAATTAAGATTGCTGGTACGCCACCAATGGGTCCTGTCTTCGTTAGTCTGCCAATGGATATCCTTGATGCTCCTAATGAAGAAGAAGCGATCCCAACTTCTTTCCCAATCGCGCGAGTTACCCCCGAACCAGAACAGATCGAACGAGCCGCAAGTATACTAGCTACTGCAACCAAGCCTTTAATTGTGGTAGGTGACGGCGTGGCTTTTTCAGATGCTCAAGCTGAATTAATCCGCGTTGCCGAACTAATTGGCGCTCAAGTATGGGGAGCAGATTCATCGGAACCAAACATGAGCGCTACCCATCCTCTATTTGGGGGACTGCTCGGGCATATGTTTGGCGAAGTTAGTCGCCGCATCACCTCCCAAGCAGATGCAGTATTAATTTGCGGTACTTACGTTTTCCCTGAAGTCTTTCCTGCACTATCTGGTGCTTTTGCTCCCGATGCAAAAGTGATTCACATTGATTTAAATAGCTATGAGATTGCAAAAAACTTCCCAGTAGATCTCGGACTGATTAGCGATCCGAAAACTACCCTTGCAGTTCTAGGTACAACCTTGGAATCAATGATGACTCCCGAACAGCAGCAGGAAGCATTTCAAAGATCTATTCGGATAGCTGAAGCTAAAAAGCAGCAATTAACGACTCAGCTTGAGTCCGATCGAGCTGTCTGCGACTCAGTACCTTTGCATCTGTCGCGTTTTGCGCGAGACTTGGCTCAGCATATACCACCAGATACGGTAATTTTCGATGAAGCAATCACTAACTCTGAAGAACTTTGTCGTTACATTCCCCCTACAACTTTGGGATATTATTTTCAAACGCGGGGTGGTTCCCTTGGTGTTGGTATTCCAGGTGCAATTGGTTTAAAGCTGGCTAATCCAGATAAAACGGTTATTGGTTTCACTGGTGACGGTGGCAGTATGTACACCATTCAGGCATTGTGGACTGCTGCACATCACAACATTGATGCTAAATTTGTCATCTGCAACAATCACAGTTATCAAATACTCAAGCTCAATATTATGCAGTATTGGCGCGAGCGAGGAATTGCAGAACACGATTTTCCAACTTCTTTCACCATAGGCAATCCAGACATCCGTTTTGATGAGTTAGCACGGGCTATGGGAGTTCAGTCTATACGAGTTGAACAGCCTGATGAGATCGAATCAGCCATTCAGAAAGCATTAGCTTACAATGGACCCTTCTTAATTGACTTAGTACTGACCAATGAGGTTGCAGGCTCAAAAATTGGTGTTAAGTGCGGTCAATAGTAAACCAGTGTTTCTAACAGTTATCGAGAGGAAAAACAATGACGTTAAGTAATGTTGCAGCTCTATCTCAAGTTGAAGTGCAGCAATTAGCAGCGGACTGGTATTCAAAGTTAGACGTTCACGCACCACTTGAGGAATATATCTCCATGTTGGCTGAGCAAGGCTCAGAAATGTGCTTTCCTGAAGCAACTGTCTACGGCTTTGATGGATTCAAAGATTGGTACGAGCGCGTGATTGGTATTTTTTTCGACGAAGTTCACACCTTAAAAAAAGTTCAAGTGACTCCCAAAGGAGATAAGGCTGATGTCAAAGTGGTGGTGAAATGGGAGGCTAGCGTGTGGAATCCACCAGCAGCAAAAAGCGATCGGATTACTCTAGACGCTTATCAAACCTGGGTAGTGCAGCGATCGCCTCAGACAGGAAAAGCAGTCATTGAGACGTATATTGTAGACTCTCTTGATTATTATGAGGGGTCTGCTCGGCTTTAAGGCAAAATTTTCTACTTCCATCATCAGCATCCGCGATCGGTGGAAGTGGAATTTTCCATAGAAGAGTGTCATAAGAGATAATTTCTCGAACTATTTCGTCAATTCAGTTTAACTACAAATCAAAAGAGGTCAGACAATGGTAACTTCAACAATTTCTCCTGGGCGCAAGTTTTTCAATACCCATCTAGAGACGATCGCAGCTGGAAAGGTCGATGAGATGGTAGATAGAGATTACACGGAAGACGCTGTGTTAATCACCTATTTCAACGGCTTTGCTGACATGCCCGCACCAATTACAATTCAAGGTCGTGAAAACATTAAACAGTTTTTTCATAAATACATGAAAGCGATCGGTCATATCGATCTCAAGTCGCTTGATTTTACTGAGACTGAAGATACTATTTTCTTCCAAGCTAATTTCAATAACGATCTTGGTTCAGTGAATGCTGGAGATGCTTGGATGATGCGCGACGGCAAAATTGCTTATCATTTTGGTTTTTGGATTTGGGCTTAGTCTGAGCCGCATTTTGTCTCTAAAACTTACTTGCGTTCTCATCTCCTGCATAAAGGATTACTATGAAAACACCAATGGAACAACTGCTATTGTCTCCGATGAGCAAGCTCTACAAAGAGCATATTGGTTTCATTAAAGCAAAAAATGTTGCAGGATTGCTCGATCAGTACGCCGAAGATCTTTTACTAATTAGTACCCTAACTGAAGATCGCCAGCCGCTCTATATCCGTGGACGACAACAGCTTAAAGAATTTTTTGAAAGCCGCATCTTCAGTTTAGAAGATTTGGAAGTCTCGCTGAATCAGTGGGCAGAGACAGAGAATACGCTGATGATGGTGGAAAGTCTCAAGACTCGCAGCACTAGCGGTGAGGTCGGCAATGTTGAATTCTACGACAATTGGTATTTGCAAAATGGTAAGATTGCTATTCACTTTGCTGGAGTCATTCAGTATCCAGATAGCACGTATGCTAATGCAGGAAAGGTCGGAGCAATTCCTGCATCTCCTTTAGGTAAGCTCTATAAAGAGCATATTGGTTTTATCAAAGCCAAGAATGTCGAAGGATTGCTCGACCAGTACGCCGAGGATCTGCTACTAATTAGTACCCTGACTGAAAATCGCCAGCCGCTCTACATTCGTGGACGACAGCAGCTCAAGGAGTTTTTTGAAAGCCGCATTTTCAGTTTAGAAGATTTGGAAGTCTCGCTCAACCAGTGGGCAGAGACTGAGAATACGCTAATGATGGTAGAAAGTCTCAAAACTCGCAGCACTAGTGGTGAAGTTGGTGAAATGAGTTTCTACGATAATTGGGTATTGCGTGATGGCAAAATTGCCGTTCACTTCGCTGGTGTCGTTCAATATCCCGATGGGTCATACGCATAAATACGTTCTTGTCCAGCTTTAGTAAGGATCTAAGTTATGGCTTGGCTCAAATTTTCTCAGATGGCAATCAGCTGCCAAGATCCAATTGCAACTGAAAAATTTTACACGAAATATTTCGGCTTCCAACGCGCTCGGGTCGCACCACTTGGCAAGGAACAGATTGTGTTTCTGAAATTGGGTGATATGTATCTTGAGCTGATTCAAGCAAAAGAAGAATCTCCTGCTTACCAGATTCGTAACGATGGACCCGCTTATCCGGGCTGGCGACACCTGGGCTTTCAGGTGGATAATGTTGATGCAAAGCTAGCAGAAATGGGTAAGGATGCCAAAATTTCTCTAGGACCGCTCAACTTTGATGAGTTTATCCGTGGATGGCGATCGGTTTGGATTACCGATCCAAACGGTAACATTATCGAGATTAGCCAAGGATATACCGACCAGGATAATCCGCCGCCTCTAGAGGTGAATGAAGAAGTTGCTTCTATTTACTGAAAAAATCAACACTGACACATAAGAGCAAGATAGTTAAATCGAAAGATTGTTAACTTGCATCGAAGTTTCGATCCTTGCGTCAGTGTTTTTTAGTCCTTAAGCTGAAAGGCATTCTAACTAAGAGAATTAGAGCTAGCTTTGAGCTACTCAAGAGATGTAGGCACACTACATGAGCATCAGTCGATTTAGTTAACAGTAAAAGGAGCCACTATGGATTTACAAAATAAAGTAGCAATTGTTACAGGAGCTAGTAGCGGCATTGGAGCAGCGATCGCCAAGAGTTTAGATGCGGCGGGGATGAAGCTGTTGATTACAGCGCGATCGCCAGAAAAACTGGCAGAACTCGCCGCTCAAATGAATAATGAAACGGCGATCGTACCAGGAGAGATAACCGATTCTGAATTGCCACAACACTTGGTTGATGTAGCTTTAGAAAAATTGGGTCGTCTGGATGTTGTCATCAACAACGCAGGTGTAATGCATATGATGTCAATTGAGGATGCAGACATCGAAGCTTTGTGTAAAATGATTCGGATTAATTTTGAGGCTGTAGTGCGAATGAGCTACGTAGCACTGCGGCATTTTAAGCAACAGGGTAGTGGCTATATCATCAATATGTCTAGTATTTCTGGACTGAAAACGACTCCCAAGTTAGCGGTTTATGACGGTACTAAGCACGCCTTAGAAGCTTTTACTGATTCCTTGCGGATGGAGTTGGCTGGTTCTGGTATTGGTGTTGCCACAGTTGAGCCTGGTGCAGTTGCTACTAACCTGTACGACTCTTGGAAATCGCGTGGGATGAAAGGTTATGACGAACTTGTGCCAAACCCACTTCAGAGCGAGGATGTGGCTCGTTGCGTTCGATTTATTCTAGAGCAACCAGGTAATATTCTGATCCCTAGACTTTTAGCTGTACCAGTAGCTCAGCCAGTGTAGGTGGACTTTTACTGGTATCAACAAAAGCAGTAGGGTCTGTTTTAAAAGGTTGTAGTTTATATAAGTAGGTGAGAGTAATGCTAATATCTCTCACCTTTTAAGTATCTGGCATGTGTCAAAATTAACTTTTTCACAGGTATTTTATAGGATTTATAGGGCAAAGAACAAGTAAAATAATTATTTTTACTCTATATTTAAAGCTATTAATTTATAAAACTTTATTAACTAATAGTCATTAAATAGAAATAATAAACAGCAAAATAATTCTAACATTAAACAAAATAAAAGTCCTTGCTCTTAAATAATTTAACCGATAAATTTAAAACATAGAGTTTCACCCTTACAAATAAGGAAGAGAAACGAGAATAGACAATGAAAGCAAGTACTAACTTTACAGATATTCTAACTCAGTTTCCTCAAGTTAGAACATTGTGGTCGAATGTAAATGTTACAGATTTTGGACCTTACTACGAGGCTTTACAAGCACGACTAATTGACCGTGTTTGGCATGATGAATTACTTAAGCAAGAAATACTGATCGATCCAAAAGCCGTTTTTGAACGGGAATCGGATATTACATTTCCCGCCAACGTAGAAGTTAGAGTTTTAGAGGAACCAGAGGATACATTTTACTTTGTGATTCCTGCAACTCCGCGAGCAGAAGAGCAATGGTATCGGTACGAACAACTTGCTACTTGGTGGATGTTGGGTCATACTTGGTGGACGACATACTATTATCTTTGCGGTGCTGAGAAAGCCAGAGCTTACAGAGAGAGCTTGCAAGCATTGTGGATCGCTCGTATTTGGACAAATGAGGCTTTCCATGAGAAAATTACATCTAATCCAAAAGCTACGTTTGAAGCAGAAATGGGAGCAGTCTTTCCTCCCAATTTGAAGATTCAATCCCTACAGGAAACTTCAAATCTCATTTATTTTGTACTACCTAAAAACCCGCAAGTTAATCAAATAGACGAAAATTCTACGATGGGACAGTGGTGGCAAGTATCCCATACATGGTGGTGGTGGTTGGTTAATTTACGTTTCCGGCAGCCAGCAAAGAACACGGTGACAGGGATAGTTAGCTGAACGAAAAGCTGTTTTGCTATGTCGATCGCTTCTGCGTCTCATTTTTAGAAAAACACATTTTCAGAAAAACAATTTTATGCAAAATCTTATGCAAACTGTCATCAAAGTCAACGGCAAACAGTATACGACAGATGTTGAGCCACGGTTGCTACTTGTAGATTTTCTCCGCGATATTCTAAATCTAACGGGAACAAAGAGTGGCTGCGATACGGGACAGTGTGGTGCTTGTACAGTAATGCTGAATGGCGTGTCAGTCAAAAGCTGTGCGGTCTTGGCAGTTCAAGCCAGTGGCAGCGATGTAATGACGATTGAAGGCGTTGCTCAAAACGGTCAACTTAGTGCATTGCAAGAAGGTTTCTGGAACATGCACGGGCTACAGTGCGGTTACTGCACGCCAGCTATGATTATGTCACTCATGGATTTATTACAAAATAACCCTAAACCTAGCGAAGCAGAAATTCGAGATTGGCTGGATGGTGTCTTTTGCCGCTGTGGTGTCTATCCAAACGCCGTTCGCGCCGTACATTATGCTGTAGAAAAAATGCAGATGGAATCTATAATAGCTAAGCCGGAAACCGTAACGGCTCATGAGTGTTTACCAATTGCGCGAACAGCTAATGTACCCCTAAAGGCAAAAAGTCAATGAGGAACGTTGTTGCTGATATCAAACGCTGGTGGAATCAGGGTGACTCTGTAGCACTAGCAACTGTTGTCTGCACTCAAGGCTCAAGTCCCAGAGAACCTGGAACTGTCATGGCTGTATCGAGTAGCGGCGAGGTCGCTGGTTCTATCAGTGGCGGGTGCGTTGAAGGGGCAGTCGTTGAGGAAGCACTAGCAGCGATCGCGCTGAATCAGCCACGGCTAGTAACATATGGAATGGCTGACGAACTGGGTTTTGTGGTTGGTTTGACCTGCGGAGGCACTATTCAAGTTTTCGTAGAACCCCTCACGCAAAAGTGCTTTAGGAGCGAGCTGTCAATGAATTTCGTCTTTGATGCAATCTGCAAAGCATCAGAGCAGCCTATAGCACTCTGTACGTTAGTTGAGGGGACGAATGTTGGAGCTAAGATGTTAGTGACCGATCGCGGTGCGATCGCTGGTTCTCTTGGCAACACAGAGCTAGACCAGGCGGTGTCTCGTGACGCTCAAAGGCTGTTAACTCAGGGATGGAAAAACTTGAGCTACTACGGTGCTAACGGCGAATGCGGGCAGGCGGATGTGGCAATTTTTATTGAGTCCTTTGTACCCCAACCGCACTTCATTGCGATCGGGGCTGTTGATTTTGCGCGATCGCTTTGCAAGCTAGGTAAGATGTTAGGCTACCGAATAACCGTATGTGACGCTCGGTCTCGCTTTGCCACACCAGCACGCTTTCCTGAAGCTGACGAGATCGTGGTGAACTCGCCCGGTCAGTATCTGCAAAGCATCCAGATAGACGCTCGTACTATTATTACCGTACTCACTCACGATCCTAAGTTTGATGTTCCTGCGCTCATAGCCGCAGTACGAACACCAGCAGCTTACATTGGCGCGATGGGAAGCCGCAAAGCCACCGCAGATCGAGTTCGTCGTCTGAAGGAAGTTGGACTCACTGAAACTGAACTGGCTCGGATTTGCGCCCCAATTGGGCTAGACATTGGTGCTAACTCTCTAGAAGAGACGGCTGTGTCAATTATGGCTGAAGTTATCGCGCTTAAGAGTGGACGTAGCGGCTGTAGGCTTTCTCAGAGCCAACAAAAATCAATTCACGTCAAGTAAGCATATGGGACAGGTTGCTATTGCTATCCTTGCTGCTGGTAGAGGTTCTCGGTTTGGCGGGAATTTTCCTAAACCTTTAGCAATGTTTAGGGGGCGATCGCTAGTTTCCTATGCTCTTAAGGCTGCTGATGATAGCGGTCTTGCCCCAATTTTACTTGTCGTCGGTTACAATTCCCAGCAAGTAGCCGCCGCAGCCTTACCAGGAGTGAGTATAGTACATAACCTACAATGGCAAAGTGGAATTGCTTCAAGTCTAAAACAAGCTCTGTGGATGTTAGAGCCGAATAAATCTATTGATGCTCTCTGTATTGGACTTGCCGACCAACCATTTGTGACGGCTGCTTGTTACCGTCGTCTCGTAGCTGCATACCATGAAGGAGCTTCTTTTGTTGTAGCTACCTATGAAGGATCTCGGCGCAACCCCGTCCTCCTTGCTCGTTCGTTGTGGTTTGATGCCATGAAACTTGAGGGGGACGAAGGAGCCAGACAGTTGATGCGAGTTTACCCAGTTGTGGAAGTCAGTTGCGATCGCATCGGCAATCCACATGATATCGATACTAAGGACGACCTCCAGCAATTGGAATCTGAAGTGGTTTCCAAGCACCAGACAGAGGGTTAAGCTCTGAACGATGCAAACAATGATACTAACCTAGAGTATAGAGGCGTGCTTCAGCACGAGTAAAGTGCTTTCCTAGTTTTTGCCCAAAAAGCTTTCAGCACACTACTCTGTTGGGAAAGTGCTTCTAACGCCACACCTGTTGCAAACGACTTACGACTTCACACATGGCAGAATAATTTCGCATTTAAAAATGTCCCTACTGAGAGGGATAATTAGGGTTCATTAAGACAAAATATTCTACCTAAAAATAATATTATGTCTGCTCAGCACCGATTTTTGCAACACAATCCCGGAATTAAACCCATATCAATAATGTCTGATTTTGTTCCAAGTTTTTCACTTTTTTAGCTCTAAGCTAAGGTATCAAATTCAACATTCAAGTAACTGTAGTGACTATTAAGACAAAGAAACTTACAAACAGAACGGATTTCATGCCACAGCTTAGTTTTCAACGATTGCACGTACTACTTGGTTGGCTCTCCGAGCTTCTGGTAGTACAGTGGTACAAACTGAAAGTAAGTAACCAAAATGCTACCTCAAGTAAAAAATGATTCAAAAATATTAATCTGGTTTAATAAATTTTTATTGGAACGGTAATGCAATTAAGTCAAGCAATAGGTCTACTACACATGTTTTCAACAATAGTAATTCTAGAACTTACTACGTATTAAGAAAGGAATTAAAGATGGTTAAGATCGCTTCTTCAGCTGCTAATTTAGATCTTCGCGCACCTATCTTTACAACCTTAAGTAAGGGAATTGGTGTAGATTGGGTGCAACGCATCATACTAGTTTTAGTGGATTACATACTTCTATCTTTGGCATGGCATACCACCCAGACTCTTTGCACTCCTCTAGATTTTCCCTGGAAGTTGAATAACTTACTTTTACCGATTCCGATTGCTCATATTGGGATAATGGTAGCGCGAGGATTATATAACTCTAATGAAGAATACTGTAAATATGTAAGCTCAATCGAAGCACTAACTTTATCCCATTTTTTACTACTATCGATTGTCTTTTCCTATCAATCACATCATTTTATTCCCTGGTCTACTTTCTTTTGGGCTTGGTTACTCAGCGTACTGTTCTCTTTAGCTGGACGACTGTGCGCGAACTTTACTACTAACAAGCTACGCCAACAAGGTACAATATATAATCCAATTTTCATTATTGGTTTTCCAACACATATTGAAAAAGCTACCCAGTTACTAGAACAAGAAAACCATTACAGAATTATAGGATATTTGCCAATTTACGCATTAGAGAAATATGGTATAGACAAAGTAGTTGATGAAATTACTAGTTCAGGAGCAACCGAAGTATTTGTTTGTTCTTGGCACAAAATAGAGCAACGAATGTTTCTTTATTGGAAATTGCGTAATCATGGCATAACACTCAATATTTTGCCACTTAGCTTAGAAGAAATTGCAGAGGAGAAAATGGGAGCATTTTTATCACTAAAAAGCGGCATACCCTTCTTCAAACTTTCTCCTCCATTAATTGCAGGATTAGATTTTCGGATCAAGCGCTGTTTTGACTTTTGCCTAGCCGTTCTAATTATCTTATTTTTATCACCTCTATATCTGGCGATCGCGCTTTTAATTAAACTAGATTCTCCCGGTTCTATATTTTATCAACAGACTCGCGTAGGTTTGCATGGTAAACACTTCAATGTTTGGAAATTTAGAACAATGGTTAATAATGCAGACAAGCTTCAAAAGGAATTAGAAAACTTCAATGAAATGAAAGACGGTATATTATTTAAGATTAAAAATGACCCTCGACTTACAAAAGTTGGACGTATTTTAAGACGTTATAGTTTAGATGAACTACCCCAAGTCTTCAACGTAATTTGTGGTGAAATGAGTTTAGTTGGTCCTCGTCCGCTACCGCTCAGGGACATTGAGCAACTTTCGGAAGCTCAATTAATTCGCCACGAAGTTTTACCAGGAATAACTGGTCTTTGGCAAACATCCGGTCGTTCGGAAATTACTAACTTTAAAGATGTTCTGATTTTAGATATTTTCTATATAGCAATACTTCGGACAGTTTTTGGCGCTTGGCAGTAGAC
Organism: Chroococcidiopsis sp. CCALA 051; assembly: GCF_003015105.1. NCBI lineage: Bacteria > Bacillati > Cyanobacteriota > Cyanophyceae > Chroococcidiopsidales > Chroococcidiopsidaceae > Chroococcidiopsis > Chroococcidiopsis sp. CCALA 051. The sequence continues at coordinate 39,761 of NZ_PYCI01000055.1, forward strand.
AGAAAAGCCATCGAACCGATAGAGTGCCTTTTAGAACAAA
>NZ_PYCI01000212.1:0-7512 GCF_003015105.1 Chroococcidiopsis sp. CCALA 051
ACCCAGTTACAAAACTGTTCCCACAAGGAAGCGCTTTCGCGTCTTTGTAATGTGGTTGTCATGGTTCTATGTATTGCGTTTGGTTATGCAAATCAGGGTTTGTTTTCCCTGTTGTTAACACTATAAGGAACTTCATTGAGTTTTGTAAAGATTATGAAGATTAGCTTATGTTATACTAACAATAAGTTTTTCTGATTAATCGATCGATTTAGGTAAAAGAAAAAACGGCTGAAACTAACTTCTAGCAAAGCTCCCAGCCGCAAAATTGAAATTCATCTAAACGCTAAAATTACTCTTTCTCCACCAATTTGTTGGTGGAAATTCCTTCTCTAACTCCCTTGTCCCCCTTGTCCCCCTTGTCTCCCTCAGCTCACCCAAACGAATATTCTTTCACAAAGTACGAGGAACTCAACCAGGAGGCCAACTCATTTGTCGCCCGCCGAGAATGTGAAGGTGCATGTGATCCACAGTTTGTCCGCCGTCTGCACCAGTATTAATCACGACGCGATAGCCGTTATTCAGTCCTACTTGCTGGGCAACTCGCTTAACAGTTAGTAACAAATGACCCATAAGGGCGTGGTCGTGAGATTCGGCATCCGATAGCTTGGCTATAGGTTTTTTGGGAATCACGAGGATGTGAACGGGGGCTTGGGGATTAATATCTTTAAATGCGATCGCCAGTTCGTCTTCATAAACGATATTGGCGGGAATTTCTTTACGAATGATTTTGCCAAAAATAGTATCTGTAGTTTCACTCATGCCGATCGCCCTTGAACTCTGTTAGAGATTCTAAAGGGTTCTTGTCATGGAAGAAATATAAAATGCTGGCACGGGTTTGGAGTGCATCAATTGTCGGCATCGATGCCGTCAAAGTAGGAGTCGAAATCGATGTCTCGGCGGGGCTACCGGGAATTGTCGTGGTAGGATTACCGGATCTGGCAGTTCAGGAGTCGAAAGAACGGGTGAAAGCAGCGCTCAAAAACGCTGGGTATGCTTTTCCGCTGAAAAGGATCGTAATTAACTTAGCGCCAGCAGATATTAGGAAAGAAGGACCCAGCTTCGATTTACCGATGAGCGTGGGCATTTTGGCGGCTTCAGAGCAGGTCAACCCGCAAATGCTCGGAGATTTCTTATTTCTGGGTGAAGTCTCCTTAGATGGTGGCTTGCGGGCAGTGGCTGGTGTCTTACCCGTGGCGGCGGCGGCGCAAAAAATGGGGATTACTGGGTTAGTCGTACCCGCAGATAATGCCCAGGAAGCAGCTTTAGTGCAAGGGATATCAGTTTATGGTTTTCAATCTTTATCGGAAGTCGCAGCATTTCTCAATCAGCCAGAAAAGTTTCAGCCCGTGCAGTTTGAAGGCAAGCGGGAGATCGTCAGAAGTGTCCATTTTGGTGCAGATTTAAAAGATGTCAAAGGACAAGCTCACGCTCGTAGAGCCTTAGAAATTGCCGCAGCTGGGGGGCATAACTTGATTTTTGTGGGTCCACCAGGGAGCGGAAAAACGATGTTGGCTCGTCGTTTGCCCGCGATTTTGCCACCACTCAGTTTTCATGAGGCGTTGGAAGTTACCCAAATTCATTCCGTAGCGGGGTTGTTAAAAAATAAAGGTTCGCTAGTTGCAGAACGTCCCTTCCGTAGTCCCCACCATTCCGCCTCTGGTCCTTCTTTAGTTGGTGGCGGGACTTTTCCTCGTCCTGGGGAAATTTCTTTAGCTCACCACGGAGTTCTATTCTTAGATGAATTAACGGAATTCAAGCGGGATGTATTGGAATTTCTGCGCCAACCTTTAGAAGACGGTCACGTCACTGTATCTCGTACTCGCCAATCGGTGATGTTTCCCGCCCAATTTACTTTAGTCGCGAGTACAAATCCTTGTCCTTGCGGTTATTTTGGCGATTCAATCCAAGCGTGTACTTGTTCCCCCAGGCAAAGAGAGCAATACTGGGCAAAGCTTTCGGGTCCCTTGATGGATCGAATTGACTTGCAGGTGGCGGTGAATCGACTGAAACCAGAGGAAATTACCCAGCAACCTACGGGGGAAGATTCGGAAAGCGTCAGGCAAAGAGTTCAAGCAGCACGCGATCGCACCCGCGATCGGTTTGAGTCAGAATTATCGGTAAGCTGTAACGCAGCAATGCAAAGTCGCCATTTGCGGAAGTGGTGTCAGTTAGATGATACTTCTAAAAGCTTATTAGAAGGAGCAATTCGGAAATTAGGCTTGTCAGCTAGAGCCAGCGATCGCATTCTTAAGGTAGCGCGGACAATTGCCGACTTAGGGGCAGAGAAAAACTTGCAAAGCCATCACGTCGCCGAGGCAATTCAGTATAGAACTATAGATCGGATGCAGTAATCGCGCTAAATTACCCATTAGCCTCATACAATATAGTGCTGAGCCTCTATTTCTGTCCCCGTGTTAGCCCAACCGCCATCAGGATTACCTCGCCGTCCGCGTCGCTTGCCAAATCAGCGCTGGCAAATACATCCAGCTCAACCGGAGTTGGTCAGCCAGTTGACAACAATAAACCAGCTCTCACCTATAGTCAACCAGCTTTTAGTCAATCGCGGCATCGAGACACCAGCGCAGGCAGAAATATTTATCAATCCAGAAACTTTAGATTTGCCCTCACCCCTAGAGGCATTTCCCGACCTAGCGATCGCCATAGACTTATTAGAACAAGCGATCGCTTCCCAAGAGAAAATTGCCATTTGCGGCGACTACGATGCTGATGGGATGACGAGTACAGCCTTGCTACTCCGCAGCCTGCGCTGGTTGGGGGCGCAAGTCGATTATGCCATTCCCAGCCGGATGCAGGAGGGCTATGGAATTAACAAGCGGATTGTCGAAGAATTCCACACTGAAGGCGTGCGGCTGATTTTAACCGTAGATAATGGTATTGCCGCGATCGAACCAATCGCTAGAGCAAGAGAACTCGGTTTAAATGTCATCGTCACCGACCATCATGACATTCCCCCCACTTTACCCCCAGCAAACGCGATCCTCAATCCTAAACTCATTCCCGAATCTTCACCTTATTGGGGTTTAGCTGGGGTTGGCGTTGCTTACGTTTTGGCTATTTGTCTAGCTCAGAAAACAGGACAACTTAAGGGTTTAGTCAAGCCTTTATTGGAACTCTTTACACTAGGAACGATCGCCGATCTCGCGCCTTTAATCGGTGTCAATCGTCGGTGGCTGAAACGCGGATTGCGGCTGCTTCCCCAGTCTCAACTTGCGGGAATTCAAGCCTTGATTCAAGTCAGTGGGGTGAATGATAAAAACAAGTCGCTCAAACCAGATGATATCGGTTTTCGCCTCGGTCCCCGCATTAACGCGATCGGGCGAATTGGCGATCCGCAAATTGTTATCGATTTACTGACAACTGATGATGCTGGAATTGCCTTAGAACGGGCAATGCAATGCGAACAAATAAATGCCCGTCGCCAGCAACTTTGCGAAGAAATCGAACGGGAAGCGATCGCTTATGTCGAATCATCGCACGCCATGTCTCTACAAGAGGATCGCGTCTTACTTGTCGTTCAACCAAATTGGCATCACGGCGTAATCGGGATCGTCGCCTCTCGCCTGGTAGAACGCTACGGCGTACCCGTATTTATTGGCACGTATGAAGACGAACATCACATTCGCGGTTCGGCACGTAGTATTCCTGAATTTAATGTTTTTGATGCCTTAGAATTCTGTCGAGATTTATTAGGTAAGTTTGGCGGACATAAAGCAGCAGGTGGTTTTTCCCTTTCAGCCGAAAACTTAGAAGCATTGCGATCGCGTCTGATTCAATTTGCTAACTCTTGTTTGCAACCGGAACACTTAAAGCCACTGCTACAAATTGATACGCAAGCCGATTTAGAGCGACTCAATTTACAACTTTATCAACAGTTAGATATTTTACATCCCTGTGGAATTGAAAATCCAGAACCCGTTTTTTGGACGGCTAATGTTAAAGTCATCGACCAGCAGACTATTGGTAAAGGTCATATTAAATTAACTGTAGTTCAAGAAAAAGATTTATCTGTAGGGGCGCACAGCCGTGCGCCCCTACAACAAATGAAAGCGATCGCCTGGCGTTGGCGCGAATATTTCCCTTTACCACCACGGATAGATATTGCTTATCGCTTGCGAGAAAATACTTGGAATGGCAATACTAATATTGAGTTAGAATTAATCGGCGTACGTCTAGCTAATCAGCCGCAAATATTATTTCCACTCAGACGAACTGCCACTACAATTCCCTTTGAATACAAACAGCGGCGTTATACTTGCGGTGTTTTCCCTACAGATAATTCGTTAGAATTAAGAATTAAGAACACTGAAGGACGAGTTTTAGCAATTGAGGCAGGAAATCTGATGGGGTTATTAGGTAGTAGCCGTAAAGATGCCACCCAAGTCGATCTCTTTCAACCCCATTACTATAATCTCGTTCAAGCTGCAATTCAAGCTTTGGAGATGGCTAAAACTTAATTTTCTATACAGAATTAGAGCGATTAATTTGGTTAAATCTTGCTCTCAAAGTTTCTATTCTGCTGCGATTTACACCCAAATCTGACTCACCCATGCGAGAAGCCGAACGAACGTGGATGACTCTAGCGTTCTCATCCAAAGAAAATTCTACATCATCTACAAACCCAACAACAGGAATGGTAAATTCCGTATAGAGGTAATTTTCTGACTGAGCGATCGGTTTTGTTCTTCTAAATGACTGAAGCACAGTTTTTAAGTCAGTCATAGCCGCTTGAGCAGAGGAATTATAAATAAAAGGCTCGATTTTATGTGCGTGATCTTGACTCTGACTGCTAACACAATTAGGAGTGTTGGGACAAGGTGCAAGTTCACCCGCACGAACGCCTAAATTGTCGGGGCGAGTTCCAGCAAGTAACTGCGGTTCTCCTGTTAAAGATATTTTCGTTCCTAGTAAACAAGCAAAAACTAATAGTAAAGATATGCAGGTGAAAAGTACTCGCTTGATTACTGAATTTGATTGAGTGGCGATCGCTGACATTGTTTCACCTCTAAAATGTTTTTACATGGATAAACGCCAAGGTATACTTTTCAAGTAAAATTCTTAAAAATCAAAAAGCCTGTATCCACTCTTTAACTTCATACTCCGTCCAAATTCCATTAACCCAATACGGATCGGACTCAATTAAATTCCGTACTGTCGCCTCATCTTCTGCTTCATAAATCCCAAATACTTTGGTCACATCTTTAGTCGGACCAATTGTAATTAAAACCCCAGCTTCTTTCTGTTTTGCCAGTCCATCTAAATGTGCTTGTCGATAAGGTACGCGCTTTTCCAACACGTCCTCGCAGTAACTTCCCCACACGATATATTTAGGCATAATCTTTTTCGCTCTTTACGTTTTTGTCGCTCGATATTGTGATTTCTCTTACTCTCTTTGTCAAGATAGGCTATTTCAAAGTTTAGGGTAAAAAATTAAACCAAACTCAAATTTACCATTTTCATGCCATCAGTCATGAATTCAAACTTGCTTGAGATAACCTTCATACCGCTGTCTTAATTGTTCGACAGTTAAACTCTGCGTCCAATACTCTACCAAAGCATGACCGAATGCCCAAGCATTATTTTCTGGAGATGCTGAGTTTTCCAATAACAACGACCACAGGGCGAGTAAGTCGAAGTTATGCGGATTTTTATCTGGGTTGAGCAGTGAAAATAGTTCGTATGCCATTTGTAATTTACCAATGACAACAGGCAATTGTTCCACTGGAATCTGCGCTGCTAGGAGATTAGCTAAGGTAGGCGATCCGGTTGAGATGGTGGAAATAAACTGGAGGACAGGGCTTTTGAGTAAAGCCGTGAGTCCTTGAGTCGTTGCCATTTGGAAGGTGTAGCGATCGATGATTTTGGCGGCGGCGGTGGTGCGAGTTTCTAAGTCGCGCATGAAGCGTGCTAGCCGCAGTTGTTTGGCAGGGGCGATCGCCTGAACTAAGGCTAAGGATAGCGCGTCGATTCCCCAAGCAATTCGACCGACTTGCGGATCTGCCGTAACAATTGGTAGCACGACATCGCAATAATTCGCTAGCAGTTGGGCGCGATACTGAATCGCCTCTCGGATGGAAATTTCCTTGGGGCGGTCGCCCAGTTCCCAATTATAAGGCGGTTGCCACTCGCGAATCGGACGCAACCGATCGACTTGGGTGACAGCTGTAATTACGGGCAAGTCCGTTACTTCTGCCTGAATATCTTTGAGAAAGTCTACATCCATTTGTAAAGCTGGATCGAGGGCAGGATTGACAAGTAGCAACAAATCTGACTTGCTGGCATATTCGAGAACTTGTTCTCGTAATTCAGCGCCATTAACCTGTTCGTATCCCGGCGTATCCCACAGTGTCAGAGTTTCTCCCGTATCAGTTTGCCAGCGATAATTTTGCAAGCGATCGGTGCTGGGTAAAACATCAACGGCGGCGAGTTCTGCCCTAAACAAGGTATTAATTAAGCTGCTTTTTCCGGCTCCAGTGCGTCCTACTAAGAGAATGCTGACAGGTTTTTGCTCTACAATTTCCACAGGCTCGGCTTGCGACAAAATTTCTCGCAGAGTTTGAGTCTTTGCCTGGGGTAAAGTTTGAGTCTTGGATGATTCTAAACCAGGTAAGGTATCGCCACTGTAGAGGGCGATCGCTTGCCGACACAGGTTTCTTAACGCTGCTTCCCGTAACAATTGACTCAAATTGACCAAAAGTTGTCGATCTGCCTGGTTTGTGTAACGCTGGCTAGCTTTTTTCGCTACGGCGGCGGCTGGGTTCAAAAGCCACTGTGCTAAGTTCCATGCCCGCCAGAATTTGCGCGCCGATGGCTCTAGCTTGCGGTAAACTTCATATGCCTCATATGCTTGCCCGACGGTAACTTGATTCAAAGCAGGCGATAATTTTTGCATCCACCGATCTAAATCGTCTACCGTCCCTCGGATCAACCCGTAAGCTTGAGGAATATAGATATTTAAAAGCGGATACTTGACTTCTGGGTGGTAAATCTGGGCGATCGCGACAACTAAATCTTGACAGCGCTGCCAAAAAGTTTGCCAGTCCTCCCACAAAGGGCGATCGCTTTGTGCTACAACGAGAATTTCTTGTAGCGTGGCTTCTGCTTTCTTGGTGCTGTCTGGCGTTGAGAGTGGTGCATCAGCGGAAAACGATTCTAATTCTTTGCTAACTTCTGCGGCTACAGCCTCCATCTCCACGACAACAGGACGAGTCCACCGGACTAGCAACCACCGCCAGCCGACAAATATTAGAATAAACACACCCCAGATCCAATTGATGCGCCATTCATGGATCTGCAAACCTGCTGCTACCAGGAAGAAACCAACGATAGACGCGATCGGAGTTGCTAAGACAATCCACTGCCACAGCTTTAACCGCACCATTGCCCCTGCCTAGATGAAACTTCTGTACAAAGTCTATCGTTTTAGTTTAGGAGACAAGGGGGACAAGGGGGACAAGGAGGACAAGGAGGACAAGGGGACAAGGGGGACAAGGG
>NZ_PYCI01000213.1:0-7468 GCF_003015105.1 Chroococcidiopsis sp. CCALA 051
ATTGTAAATCGATGTTTTTGGCTTGGGCTGCTAGTTTTAAGCTCGTCACGGTGGATTCGACGACATTCAAAAGATTAACAGGGGCAAGGGTGAGGCGGAGGGTTCCCCGAATCATGCGCGAGACATCGAGCAAGTCTTCGAGCAGTTGGGATTGTGCTTGAGCGTTGCGCTCGATTGTTTCTAAAGCACGGGCAGCTACTTGAGGATCGTATTTGCGGGTACGTAACAGTTTTGCCCAGCCGAGAATCGAATTAAGGGGCGATCGCAATTCATGGGAAACCATCGCCAAAAATTCATCTTTACTGCGATCGGCTCGTTCTGCTTCCTGGCGGGCTAGCTGTTCTTTGGCTAAAAGTGCTTCCCGTTCTCGTTCCCATCGCTTTTTCTCGCTAATGTCGAGTACGAAAGCAACACCGCGATCGCGATATCCCGGCAGAAAAGCCCAGCCAAGTAAAATTGGAATGCGACTACCATCTTTACAAATGTATTCTTTCTCAAATGGAGTATATTTACCTATTGTTTGTAAAATCTCAAACTGTTGAGCGTCAGATGCATGGTATTCGGGCGGTGTTATGTCGTTGTATCTGATTTGTCCGGCTTGCATCTCTTGTCGCGAATAGCCAGTCATGCAACAAAAAGTATCGTTAGCATCGGTAATATGTCCTGCGGTGTTCCAAAAGAGAATTCCGATAAAATCGGATTCAAACATACCTCGGAAGAGTGCTTCGCTTTGACGCAAAGCTGCTTCGGCTTGTTTGCGCTGTGTAATATCTCGAATCAACCAACGCCAACCGACTAAATCTTCTTGACCGTTGCCGATCGCCGCTAGCGAAACTTCAGCAGGAAAAGGCTTGCCTCTGAAGGGTTTTAGGTTCAATTCCCAAGTTTGAATCAGCTGCTCGGTTGCAGAATAATTCAAACTTGCTGCAAATTGATTTAACTGCTTCCAAAAAACCTGCGTTTCTTGCGGATCGACAAAGACATTCAAAGGTTTGCCAATTAGCTGTTGTTGGTCGATCTCTAGCAAGCTCGTTATAGCTCTGTTTGCTTCTTGAATTATGCCTTGGCAATTGGTAACTAAATATCCATCTGGGGCAAAATTGAATAAATCTTGATACCGTTGGGTTTGTAGTTCGCTTAAATTACGAGCTTGGCTCAGTTCTTCGTTTTGTTGATTAAGTTCCTCTTGAGAAATTTGCAGTTTCTCTAACGCCACCTGCAAATTCTGATTGCTCTGTGTTAATGCGATTGCGCGTTGCTCTAGTTGAGCGTAAACATCTCGTAGGGTTGCTTCAGCTTGTTTCTTATCGCTAATATCTCGCCCTTCAGGAATAAGCAACACAACTTGTCCGGTTTCATCAAACACTGGTTTGAGGGAAAAATCAATTGTTGCTACCCTGTCACCTGCACTCAACACATCCACTTCATATCGAACAAATTCCCCCGCCGCCGCTTGCTCGATCGCTTCTCGTAACCGTGCTTGAATTTCGGGTGAAATCGTCCACCATTTGGTTTCCCAAAACGGGCGATCGATAACTTCTTCTTTTGCCACTCCCGCAAAATCTAGGGCAGTTTGATTCACTTCGAGTAAAATTCCTTCAGGGGAGAGCGATCCAATCATCTGAAATGTGGAATTGAAGATGGCGCGAAAACGGCGATCGCTCTCTCGCAGTTTTGCCGCTAACAAACGGTATTGCTGTTTATTTCTTTCCGCTGCCTCACGCACTTGTTTTTCTTGAGCTAATATTTGTTCTCGCTCAATTTCTGCTTGTTTGCGTGCCGTGACATCTCGCCAAGCTGCAACAAACCCATCATTTAATTTACTAATCCGAATATCGTAAGCTCGGTTTAAGCAGCGATCGCCATAAACATCTGTATAGTCGAGAGATTCTTTAATCAGCGGTTTGCCTGTTTCTACGACTTGGCAATATTCCTCAAACAAACCACTGTCCTTGTGAGCGGGGAATAACTCGCAAAGTCTTCTCCCAATTTGCTGTTCCTGGGACATGCAATTCTGTTCGCAAGCCGCTGCGTTAACATACTCAACTTGAAAGTCTAAGATACGTCCAGATGCATCGCGAATACTTGAATAAATGCCAAAACAATCGAGTAAATTTTCTACAGATGTTTGGAACCGTTGTTCGCTAGCTTGCAGTTTTTGTCGTAGTTGAGTATTGGCGATCGCACTACCTACTGCTTGCCGCAATTCATCCGCTGTGGCTTGCCCTTTCACGAGATAATCTACTGCACCATTTTTCAGTGCTTTGACTGCGATCGCCTCACTCCCATAACCTGTTACCATGACTACGGGAGGGCAATCTTCACCTGCTTGCTGTCTCAGCCTAGTTAGAAATGCCAAACCATCTAAATCTGGCAGTTGATATTCCAATAAAATTCCATCAACCGATCGCGATTGACACAGCAATAAACCACTTTGTCCCGATTCCGCCTCTATAATTTTATACTCAACTTCTTGCTCTGCTAAAAGATACTCTCGATAAATTTCTCGCTCTGGCGCACAACAATCAACAATTAGAACTGTGCGGTGCTGTGTCATAAATCCTATTTATAGATGCAGTACTTTACGGGCGATCGAGAAAGGCAGAGAGCAGAGGACAAAAGGTAGAAAGAAGTTTGACTACCAGTAATAGAATATACTCAATTACTGAGCAGATTACTGATAAATTTTTACATCCTATCTTTCGATACTTTGAAGCAATTCTCCTCCTTAAGACATCTATCTAACAGTAGATTGCTTTTTGGTTAGTCATTTGTTGTTGGTTGTTGGTTGATGGTTATTGGTTGTTGGTTGTTAGTCATTGATAACTGGTCACTGGTCACTGCTCCCTGATAACTGTCAAAACTCTGCCTCTAGCTGCCGATATAAACGTTGATAGCGAGAGAATAACTGATGATAGGTGCGTGTCAAGTCAGGGTTGGGCGAAATGCGATCGCGAATTTTAATTGTCGGTTGCACCTCAGATAAATCGGCGATCGCACCTACAGCATACATTGCTAATACGGCTGCCCCGTATCCACTGGCTTCGTAAACTTCAGGTATTGCTACCACCATACCAAATGCATCTGCCATCATTTGCAACCATGCATGAGAACGGGCAAAACCCCCAGAAGCGCGAATTTCTCCTGTCGTTCCAGCGATCTCTTGAATTGCCACGTTGATGCTGTAGACGGCGAAGATAATTCCTTCCATCGCTGCCCTAATTGTATGCGATCGCGTGTGGTTGAAATTCAAACCAAAGAAGACACCCCGCGCTTTAGGGTTCCAGTAAGGGGCGCGTTCTCCCGATAAATAGGGTAAGCAGATCAATCCTTCTGCACCTGCGGGTATTTCCATCGCCGCTTGAATCATCACGTCATACGGATCGATACCTAATCGTTTCGCCTCTTCTACTTCTGGATGACAAAAGCGATCGCGCAACCATCGTAAAACAATTCCACCATTATTGGTCGGTCCCCCGATCACCCAATGTTTCTCGGTGAGGGCATAACAAAAAGTTCGCATCTGCGGATCGGTAATCGGTGCGGGGGTTACAGTCCGTACTGCGCCACTCGTACCGATGGTAATGGCAAATTCACCAGGAGCGATCGCGCCTACGCCTAAGTTTGCCAGTACGCCGTCGTTTGCACCAATAACCACAGGTGTCTGCGGATCGAGTCCCATTGCTTCTGCATACTCTGTTTGCATCCCGCGTAAGATGTGGGTGGTAGGGACTAATTGGCTTAATTGTTCTGGTTTTATTCCTGCTATTGTTAAAGCTTCTGCATCCCAATTCAGTTGTTTTAAATTAAATAACCCTGTCGCGGAAGCAATAGAATAATCTACTACATAACGTTGAAAAAATCTATATAAAATATACTCTTTAATAGAAATAAATTTGGCGGCTTTGTGGAAAATTTCTGGTGATTTTTCCCGCAACCACATGAGTTTAGTCACGACAGATACGGGATGAATCGGACTTCCCGTTCGCAGATATAAGTTATGGGCAATTTCCTCCTGTTTGAGTCTTTCTGTTTGAGTAACGCTGCGATTATCAGCCCAAATAATGATATTTGATAATGGTTTATTGTTAGCATCTACTGGTAACAAACTATGAGTTGCCGTACTAAAACCAACTGCGGTAATTTCTTGTTTAGATAAACCAGTATCCATTGCCTGACGCACGGATGTAATGACTGCATTAAATAGTGCTTCTGGGTCTTGTTCTGCCCAGGTTGGATGCGGGACGATAATTTCATATCCCTGACTGCCCTTACCTTTAATCGTACCATCAGGAGAAAATGCGATCGCTTTGGTGCTAGTTGTGCCGATGTCTACGCCGAGGAAGTAAGTCATGATGGGAAGGGATAAGGGGAACAAGGGAGACAAGGGGGACAAGGGGGACAGGGAAAAATTATTTATAAAATCAATTTTAGGTTTTTGTGTGAGAGAAAGTGCGATCGCTTCAATTTAAATAACAGTTTGTTTTAAGTAGCGATCGCTATTTGGATTGTAGCTGACATTTGTAAGACAAATACAGCAGAAACAGAAAATATAAGGGGAGGGGTAAAACGCAAAAGGTGAAAATTGTTGAAGTTAATCAAGAGAACTTTAATGAGTGGCTAGACCTGGCATTAAAGCTTTGGTCAGATGAATCATTTGAAGAAATGCAAAAAAGTTTGACAAATATTCTCCACTCTCCTCGCGAGGCAGGATTTTTAGTCAAAGATGATAATGACAAAGCAATTGGATTTATGAATCTTTCGCTGCGCTACGACTATGTTCCTGGTGCGACTCAAAGTCCTGTGGCTTATGTAGAAGGAATTTATGTAGAAGATGAATATCGCAAACAAGGTATAGGGACAAAATTAATTCAATTTGCTCAACAGTGGGCAATTGAACGTGGATGTGTGGAACTTGCTTCAGATGCTTTATTGGACAACACGGCAAGTTATGATTTTCATACAAAGGTGGGGTTTCAAGAAGTAGAAAGAGTGGTCACTTTCATCAAACAAGTAACATCTTCTGGCTGATACTATTATTGTAAACATGCGATCGCTATTCTTTTACTTCTATTTTGTTTATCTCAAAGATAGTGAAATTACGTCATGACACAAGCACTCGAACGACAAATCTACACGCCTGAAGAGTATCTCGAACTCGAAGTTGCGTCCGAAACCCGCAATGAATACCGCAATGGAGCAATTATCTCGATGGCAGAAGGGACACCCGCACACAACCGCATCAGTGGAAATCTTTATATCGCTTTGAGCGTCGCTTTGAGACGTAAACCATACGAAACATTTCATATCGACCAACGGCTTTGGATTGGCGATCGCAACTTATATACATACCCTAATGTTATGGTAGTCGAAAAGCCTCTCCAATTTAAAGAAGGACGCACAGATACATTAGTTAATCCATGTTTTATTGCGGAAGTCTTATCTAAATCGACGCAAGATTACGACCGTGGTGAAAAGTTTGTCGCTTATCGTACTATTAATAATTTTCAAGAATATTTACTAATTGACCAATACAGCATTCATGTAGAACACTATGTTAAAACTGCTGTTAATCAATGGTTGCTCTCAGAATATGACGATCTTAATGTGACGCTATCTTTTAAAGTTTTTGAGTTTCAAATTCAAATTGCAGACCTCTATGAAAATATTGAGTTTGCCAACATATAAATTTTTCAACTGATAGCAAATAGTCTACAAGAATTAAATCTTTATTACACGAAAAAGCTGATAATAAAAACTACTAAAAATCCTACGCAACCAACGATTGTTTCCATGACCGTCCAAGCTCGTAAGGTTTCTTTTTCTGATAATCCTAAATAACGACTGACTAACCAAAAACCAGAATCATTAACGTGGGAAAGTACGGTTGCACCAGAAGCGATCGCAATTGTTATCAAGCCTACCATAGGCGGCGAATATTTCCCCGCTTCAATTGCTGGAGCCATGATTCCTGCTGCTGTTACCATCGATACTGTAGCTGAACCTTGGGAGACTCGCACGGCAGTTGCAATCAGAAATGCTAGCAGAATTATTGGTAAATTTGAGGCTGCCATTGCCCTAGCTAAAACATCTCCAACACCGCTTGCGACTAAAACTCTACCAAATACACCCCCAGCACCCGTGACTAAAATAATTAATCCTACTGGTTCTAGCGATTTGGTAGCAATTTGTTGCACTTCATCCAGGGAATATCCGCGTTTAATTCCTAAAATATAAAAGGAAAGTAGGGCAGCAATCATCAAAGCTGTAAAAGGATGTCCTAAAAAGGTAAGGAAGTTCCGCAAGAAGTTTCCTTCTGGCAAAATGACGGTTGAAACTGTGTTGAGCAGAATTAAGACTAAGGGAATCGCAATGATAGAAACTACCGTACCAAAGCGAGGTGGTTCCTTACCGAGTTCGTGCTTTGGTGCTTCAATTTCCATGTATTCTGGAACTGTAGCGTGAATTTTCCCTGCTATATATTTACCGAAAAGTACGCCACCGAAAATCGTAGCAGGAATCCCCGCGATCGCACCAAATAAAATTACCCAACCTAAGTCTGCATTAATTAACGAGGCGACTGCAACTGGACCAGGAGTGGGGGGAATGTAGCTATGACCGATCGCCAATCCAGCCGTCAGGGGAATGGCGTAATATAACAATGACTTCCCCGTGCGTTTTGCTAAACCGTACACTAAGGGGATGAGAATAATTAGCCCGACATCAAAAAAAACGGGAATCGCTACGATTAAACCTGTTAAACTCAAAGCCCATTGAGCTTTATCTTGACCAAATTTTTTCACTAACGTAGCTGCTAGCACTTCCGCGCCGCCAGATACCCGCAGCATTTCACCAAACATCGTCCCTAAGCCTACCACGATCGCGATAAAGCCGAGGGTACTGCCCATTCCCTGCTGGATCGTTTCGGCTATTTTATCTAACGGTATACCCGCTGCTATGGCAACAAACAGACTCGTCAATAACAGGGCAACAAATGCTTGCAAGCGCACGCCAATGACGAGAAATAAAAGGAGGGCGACACCTAGCATCGCCACAAAAATTAATGCACCAGGAGACATAATTCAGTGACCAGTGACCAGTGACCAGTTAATTTTGACTTTTGACTTGTAACTTTTGACTAGCTATCAGTTGACCAATTACCAATTTGAAAATTTAATTTTGTTTATTTTCGGAGATTAAGAGTTTTTTTACTTCTATCTTGAGATTCATTCTTAGCTTGGTAATTTTAGTTACATTGCAGCCAGATTAATAAGTATTTTTAGTCAAGATAAATTTAATAGTTTTTAATTTATTTGAGAGAATTATTATATACAAAAATTAATATTTGAGTTTTGACAGCGATCGCCGTCAAACAATTTATTTTTTTCATATTATAGACACGCTATATAAACTTATTAGCAATATTTCTTAAATTATTTTGAATGTAAAAATATACACAAAAGTTAAT
>NZ_PYCI01000056.1:0-39558 GCF_003015105.1 Chroococcidiopsis sp. CCALA 051
ACCAAACTCAACTATCAAACACTTTAGTCCGCGCTCCTTTTGCAGGCACGATCACGCGCCGCTACGCTCAACAAGGCGACTTCGTGACTCCCACAACATCCGCTTCTTCCTCGGATGGCGCTACTTCCGCATCGATCGCCGAACTCTCCAGCGGTTTAGAAGTAGAAGCCAAAATCCCAGAATCTAGCATTGCGCGGATTACCCCCAATCAGCCAGTAGAAATCCGTTCCGATGCCTACAATAAAACCTTCAAAGGTCGCGTCCGCACGATCGCACCCAGAGCAATCAGGGAAGATAATGTCACCTCCTTTCGCGTCAAAGTGAGCCTGCAAACAGGGCAAAACCAGCTCAAATCAGGCATGAATATCAAACTCACCTTCCTCAGCGACAAAATTAAGGATGCAGTTGTCGTACCCCTGACAGCAGTTGTCACCAAGAAAAACGGTCAAACAGGGGTATTTATGCCAGATCGAGAAGGACACATCCGATTTCGCGAAGTTGCTCTAGGCGCGAGTAGCAGCACTCACGCTCAAGTTCTCGAAGGCGTGAATCGAGGCGATCGCGTCCTGATTACCCCTCCCCCCGGTCAAGCCATTCCTGGCGTGGATGAAGAGTCTAGGAGCTAGGAGTAAGCTGTGGTGGGTGTTGTCCACCCAACTACCAATTACCAATTACCAATTACCAATTACCAATCACCAATTCTTCATGAATCCCATTGAATGTATCAAAATGGCAGTTGCTACTCTGACGGCTGATAAGCTTCGGAGTAGCTTAACTATGTTAGGAATTGTCATCGGTAATGCTTCTGTGATTGCAATGGTAGGCATAGGGCAGGGAGCGCAGAACTACACTCTTAACAAACTCGATTCTTTCGGACCAAATCGATTGCTGGTGTTTTCTAGTCGTGACGATTCAGAAGGATTTATTTCCGAACAACGAGGGCTAGTGCTATCGGATGCAGAAGCAGTGAAAAAACAAGCATCAGCGGTTAAGTCAGCGGCTCCAGTCATTGAAAATAACTTATTAATTTCTTACCGCAACAATCAAACTTATACCCAAGTCAAAGGAACAACACCAGCACTACGAGAGATTAGAAATCTCATGGTCGATCGCGGTCGGTTCTTTGATGCTTCTTTAATGCGTCAAAGTTCTCCCGTGGTCGTTCTGGGTGCAGAATTAGCAGAAAAACTATTCGATCGCGAAAACCCAATTGGCAAAGATATCCAAATCAAAAACACTAGCTTTCAGGTGATTGCAGTCATGACAGCTAAGGGTTCTTTTGCCGGAGAAAATGAAGATAATGTTGCCTACATTCCCATCACGACAATGGCAACTCAAATTGATGGTAGAAGATCGGCGTTTGGAACACCAATCAGCCACATTCAAGTTGCGGCAAAAGATAAACACAACGTGCGAGTTGCAGCTTTTCAAATTACTAACTTACTAACGCGATTGCACGGTAGAAAAGACTTTGTAGTCGTCGCCAACAAATCTTTTCAAGAATTAGTCTCGCAGGTGACAGGAGTGCTATCGCTGATGCTGGGAGCGATCGCAGGTGTATCGCTGTTTGTTGGCGGCGTAGGCATCATGAATATCATGCTGGTGTCAGTCACCGAACGCACGCCAGAAATTGGCTTACGCAAAGCAATTGGAGCCACTCCCCAAGCAATTTTGGCACAATTTTTAGTCGAATCAATTATTCTCTCAGTATCGGGTGGTTTAATTGGTACGGCGATCGGCATCAGTGGTGTGGCGATCGTTGGTGTATTAACCCCTCTCCAACCCAGCGTTCCCATTGCCGCGATCGCCCTAGCTGTAGGGATTTCTGGTGGTGTTGGATTAATCTTTGGCGTAGTTCCCGCCCGTCGCGCCGCTCAACTCGACCCGATTATCGCCCTGAAAAATAGTTAAGATTTGGGACAAGGAGGACAAGGGAGACCAGGGAGACAAAGGAGTAGTTCTAGCCACTAGCCACTAGCCACTGTTAACTGAAAAATGACTAATTTAAAAAGTATTACTAAACCAGTTATCGTCCGCTTGGAAAATATCTCTAAGATTTATGGTTTTGGAGAAACAGAGGTGCGGGCGCTAGTAGATGTCAATTTAATTGTGGAGCAAGGCGAATATTGTTCGATTATGGGTGCGTCTGGTTCTGGTAAGTCTACAGCTATGAATATGATTGGCTGTCTCGATCGCCCAACCAGCGGACACTACTATTTAGATAATTTGGATGTCGCTCAGTTAGATGATGCTGACTTAGCACATATTCGCAATCTCAAAATTGGCTTTGTCTTCCAACAGTTTCACCTTTTGCCCCAACTCAGCGCTTTAGAAAATGTGATGCTACCGATGGTTTACGCTGGGATCAAACCAGCCGAACGTCGCGATCGCGCTACAGCAGCACTCAAGCGTGTTGGGTTAGAAAATCGCCTGCACAATAAGCCCAATCAACTTTCTGGCGGACAACAACAAAGGGTAGCAATTGCTAGGGCGATCGTGAATCAACCAGTTTTGCTCCTAGCAGACGAACCGACTGGCGCTCTCGACTCGCGCACGACTCAAGAAGTCTTGCAGATATTTGGCGAACTCAATGCTAGTGGGATCACAATTATTATGGTGACGCACGAACCAGAGGTAGCAAAGCAAACTCACCGAATTGTTTGGTTTCGCGACGGTCAAGTCATCCACTCGCACCTAACTCCCGATGATATCGGTCAAGTTGCAGCTTCTTAGTAGACAATCTTGAGGAATTTATTGAACTTTGTTGCATGAAAAAAACCCGCATTAGCGGGTGGCGATCGTAATTGCACAAATGCAAATTGCCAATAAACTTTGCTACGTCAAATTTGTTAATAGCCCCATGTCCACTTTTTTAAGCCCCCTTTTTAAGGGGGTTGGGGGATCGAAAAACTGTGCTACTCATTAAAAGATCCCCCCTAGCCCCCCTTAAAAAAGGGGGGAACATGCACCACTTATCAAAAGTCCCCCCTAGCTCCCCTTAAAAAAAGGGGGATGTGCCACTCATCAAAAGTCCACCCTAGCTCCCCTTAAAAAAGGGAGGAACAGTCGTAAATAAGAAACGTCTTACCAACAACAAATGACGAATGACAAATGACAAATGACAACTTAAAGACTAGAAGTTTTGCCTGTTTGAGCTTGTGTTTCTATAGGCTTAATATCTGTGTAACCCATATTACTTGAAATTGTGCGGAAGATGGAAATCTGATCTTCAAATTCGAGTCCTTCAGTTTGGGAAAGTAAATTTTTAATTGGTTCAGATGCTTGATAGCTTGAAGGCATTCCGACAACAGTATCGCCCATAGCTTGAGCCCAAGCATACCAAACCATCAGTTGATTATTTTCTTTCAACGCACCGTAGGCGTGAGAATAGTCTGTATTTTCTTTGTTGACAATTTGCCGCATAATTGCAAGCTGCTCGTCGTCTGACAATTCGTAAAAGTCTCCTAGTAGTCTTGGTGCTAGTTCAGGTTCGGCAGCAGTTGGTGCAGCTGGAGTGATTGAATCTCCCATCTTTTTGTAAACCAAATAAAACCAAGCCAACTTAGCGTCGGTGTCTAAGGCATCAAAAGCTTTTATGATGTTTTGAGTCTCGGCAGAAAGCGCTTGAGACCGATCTGGATTGAAGCTTGATGTCATTGCTGATATCCCAGTTAATTTAAACTCTCAAGCTTAGGGTTATCAGAGTTGGGGGACGCAATTCGCCCTCCGAGAGAGATAGTTTTAATTAGTGGGAATTTATATCTTTAGTAGCAGAGACAGCAGAGACATTAGTAAGAGAAGGATGAGAGAAAAATCTATCTTAGTGGGGTTATGAGAGTAGGCGATCGCATTGATAGGATTGCCTTACAACATAAAATAATTTCAATAGGAGTGACCCATGCCAGAAGAAATTAAATCGAACCCTAATGAAACTCCTACACAAGATGCTCAGCTAGCAGCTGAGAATATAGCTACTGGAGTCGAAAAAGCACCTACAGTAGATTTTGATGCAGATTATGCCGCTGCCCAGCAATACAGCGTCAGCGAAATCGATCGTCAGGGTGAAGGTGCGATGGCAGCTGAAAAGGTGACTCAACCTGAATTTCAAGTTTCCGAGTCAGACGAACAGCAAACAGTAGCCAAGCCAACGGGAGATCCTGCTGACTACATGGATATGGCAAAGGATGTGAATTCTCCTTCGCAGGAAATCAACAAAGACTCCAAGTCAACCGGAAATCCGGCTGATTACATGGACATGGCAAAGGACGTAAATTCATAGTTTGAAATAGAGAGGTGAAATAGAGACGTTCCCGCGAGCGTCTCTACGTGTTTGTCTGGGATAATATACCTCTTTGTTGCAAAATTGGATGGGCTGCTTGTCTGAGTTTAGGTAACTGTCTGGCAAATAATAGCGAGCCGATAATACAAAAACTTCCACCAATAAGTAAAGTATTGGTAGCACCAATGCGATCGGCAGAAAATCCAGCAAATAAGTTACCAAATGGAACCATTCCTAAAAAGGACATGGTAAATAAACTCATAACTCGTCCGCGTTTGTCATCTTCAACAATAGTTTGAATGACAGTGTTGCTGGAGGAAATAGTCAGAATCGAACCAAGTCCAATTAACGCTGACATAAGGGTGGATAACCATAGCATTCTTGATAGGGAAAAAAAGATAATTCCCATGCCGCAAAGTGCCGGAGCTAAAGCAATGATTTTGCCCAAACCGACAACTGTTTTGCGAGTGCTTAAATAAATTCCTCCGCCAATTGCTCCCACTCCCGAGGCTGCCATTAATAAGCCTAAAGTGCGCGCGTCTCCACCTAGAATTTTGGTAGCAAATATGGGAACTAAGGTAATATAAGGCATTGCCATTAAACTAAATAAAGCCAGTAATAGCAAGGTCGAGCGGATCGGAGAAAAGTTGTAGGCGTAAACAAATCCTTCTTGTAATCTTTGCAATGGATTGGCGGTTGTAACGACTATTTTCTTTGGTTTTAAGCGCATTGCCATTAAAGCCGCAATGACAGCAATATAGCTTAAACCATCAATTAAAAAACAGTAAGCAGCGCCAATTCTAGCAATCAAAATTCCCGCGATCGCAGGTCCAACTAACCGTCCGCCATTAACTAGAGAAGAATTCAACGCGATCGCACTAGCTAAATCATCTCTCTTCTCGACCATTTCTGGTACAAATGCTTGCCTAGCCGGAGCATCTACAGCATTAATTACGCCTTGAAATAAACTCAAAATAATGAAATGCCAAATATGGATCGTGCCTGATAGCGCTAATACTGCTAGCACTAGAGACTGGATCATGGCTAATATTTGAGCAATAACTAAAATTTTATGTGTATTGAATCGGTCTACTAAAACTCCACCCCAAACGGCTAAAAAGAAGCTGGGAATTTGACTTGAAAATCCCACAATACCTAACATCAGCGCTGAATTTGTGAGTTTGTACACAAGCCAAATTGTTGCCGTTTGCGTCATCCACGTACCAATTAATGAAACCCCTTGTCCAAAGAAAAATAAACGGTAGTTTCTCGATCTTAAAGCAGGTACGACCGCAATATTTGCAATTCTATTCATTTTTTATCTAGATTCAGGAAAGCACTTATTTATTAAATAAATACTTTGTTGCCTCGGAACACCATCCAGAGAACTATTGTTGAAACATAGGATTGGAGTATGTTGATACTAACAATTTCTCTGCTTCCAGCGATCGCTGTGTACGAGTAACAGTGGAGTTGTGAGTTTTTAGGAAAGATTGGCGATCGCTTGGTCAATTAACCTAGAAAATAGTTGGCGTTCTTCCAGAGAAAAGCCTTGCATGGCTTGTTCCCTCAAATCTAAAGCGATTGGGGGTAATATATTTTCTAGTTCTCGACCAGCACCCGTCAGCCAGATCCGCCAAATGCGGCGATCGCGAGGGTCGCGTTCTCTGCGGATCAGTCCTCGTTCTTCCATGCGATCGAGTACTCCCGTTAAAGTCCCTCCTACCTGCTGCAATTTCTCCCCAATGCTACAAGTGGCTAAGCCATCTTCCTCCCACAAACAGCACAACACGACCCAGTGAAAGGGTGTCAGACCAAAGGGTTCGAGGCGTTCTTGAAATCTGCGGCTCCCCAACTGACCTAACAGCTTAATCCGGTAGCCAACGCTATACGGCGCTAAAATTTCTCGCAATGGCTCGGCAATTTTTCGTTCGGTAGAAGTAGGAGGCATTTCGGGCATATTTCGCATACGTAATATTATTTTAGCTAAATTCTTTTGAGTTTGACAATCTGTCATAACTGTCTCTAAAAATGTAACCACAAAGCAAGCGGGTAATTTCGTATAGCAGAGTATGGATTGTTGCATTTATTTGTAGATCGTGCGTTTTGCTCGCACAAATATAACTTTCGGAGTAGTTTTGTGACTAGGCTTAATTCGCTAGTCGTGCTGGTGTCAATACAGTTTAGATAAGACGATCCCCCCTAGCCCCCCTTAAAAAGGGGGGAATCATAGCCCCCCTTGTTAAGGGGGGTTGGGGGGATCTCCGAGGCTCGATGCTTTGAACTAAAATGTATTGCTGCTGGTGTGACAGGAACCGATCCCAGAGGTACGGAAGATTTAGAGTAAGTAAAGAGTTCGGCGTAAGTTTACCTGGTGCAAAAAAACACGTTATCGTGCGAGATGGAAAAAATCAAAATAGCGCGATCGCAGTTATTCGTCAGGGAATTATTGCTGAAAAGACAACTCTAGGATACAATTGCCCGAATTCAAACTTTTGATTATGATGCTCAGAAGTCAGAGTCACTAATGCCACGATCGCCAGATCGATCCCGTTAATTTATCCAGGTGCAGCCTTGCCAGAGCCTTTGCCAGAGTCTTTAAAAACCAGCTCCGAACAGAGCGATCGCGACAGACACTTTCGTACCGATCATCTCAATGCCGACCTCAAAAAGCGTTCTATACGCGGCGGAGCAGTGACGCTGGTAGCTCAAGCTTGCAAGTTTACCTTGCAAATGGGTTCTACAGTCATTTTAGCCCGCCTGCTAGCGCCGCAGGATTACGGTTTAGTCGGGATGGTGACTGCCGTAACGGGTTTTGTCGCCTTATTTAAAGATATGGGGTTGTCGATGGCAACCATCCAAAAGGCAGAAATTAACCACCGCCAGATTAGCAACCTGTTTTGGGTAAATATTGCAGTTAGCCTGTTATTAACTCTCGTAACTTGCGCGATCGCTCCCGTTGTCGCCGTATTTTACAACGAACCCCGGTTAACCTTAATTACGATCGTTTCAGCAATTGGTTTTCTGTTTGGAGGCTTAACAGTCCAGCATCAAGCTTTGCTCAACCGCCAGATGCGATTTACGGCTTTGGCAGCAATTGATATTGTTGCTATGGGTTTTGGAGTCGTCAGCGCTTTAGTTTTAGCCTGGTATGGTGCAGGATATTGGGCATTGGTCGTCATGCAAATCGCGATCGCGATCGGTCAAATGGGAGGTGCGTGGTTGCTGTGTAGCTGGCGACCGAGTTTACCGCAACGACACGCTAATATTCGCGAATTATTGACTTTTGGCAGCCATCTCACGGGCTTCAACGTAATTAATTACTTTGCCCGCAACCTAGATAACATCTTAATCGGTCGGTATTGGGGTGCAGGACAATTAGGGCTGTATGCCAAAGCTTATGGCTTGTTACTCTTGCCACTGCAACAAATTAACGCCCCGATTACTGCGGTGGCAATCCCTAGCCTAAGTCGATTACAGGCAGACCCGCAGCAATTTCGCAACTACTACCTTAAAGCAGTCTCGCTAGTTACATTTCTCACGTTACCTTTAGTTATCCTTTCGATCGCGATCTCTGAAGAAGTCGTGACGCTAATTCTCGGTTCTCAACGGCGAGAAGCTAGTTTTCTGTTTCGGTTTCTCGGTGTCGCCGCCATATTTCAACCGCTTTGCAATACGGCTGGTTGGTTGTACATTGCCACAGGCAAAACAGACCGGATGTTGAAATGGGGCGTGTTTGCTTCTAGTTTGACAGTGGTATCGTTCTTTATCGGTCTGCCTTATGGAGCGCGGGGAGTTGCTTTATGCTATGCCGTAGCGATGCTTTTACAAGTCTATCCTTGTATGTATTATGCGACTCGCGGTCTAGAAATTACGACGAGCGATTTGTTCTCGGCGATCGCCCAATCGCTCGTTGCTGCTCTGATCGCGGGGCTTGCCACAATAGGAATTAAATTTGCACTCAATCCGATTTTACCAGTGTGGGGAATCGCGATCGCTTGCACGTTAGTGATGGCAGGATTGTACGTGGCGATCGTGTTTTATTTGTTTGGCAAGAAATCTTTTTATCTGTCCTTCCTGCGAGAATTTAAACAACGACGATGAAAGTAGCGACACCTTCTCGGTATACTTACCAAGTTCAAGAACGGGGCGATCGCGTGCGTCCCAACCGCTTTCACTCCCGCTATGCAATTCTCAAATTGTTGCTAGAAAAATTGCAGTATCTAGTTGAATCTGAGTTGCTTGTCCCGGGAGAAAAGTTACTCGATTACGGTTGTGGTAACAAGCCTTACGAATCTTTATTTAAACAAAAATTCGATCGCTACATTGGGGCTGACTTTCCAGGTAACGATCGCGCCGAAATTGCGGTTGGTTGCCAAGGACAGCTACCAATTGCCGATGCAAGTATTGATTGCGTCCTCTCTTCTCAGGTTTTGGAACATGTAGAACAACCTCAAGTCTATTTGAAGGAAGCTTATCGAGTTCTCAAGCCAGGTAGCGCTTTGGTGCTTTCAACTCACGGAATTTGGCGATATCACCCCGATCCTTGCGATTACTGGCGCTGGACGGCTGCTGGTTTGCAACGGGAAATCGTGCAAGCTGGGTTTGAGATTGTATCGGTGCAAAGTGTGTTTGGGATGGCATCTGCTGGATTGCAACTTTGGCAAGATGCTACAGAAGAGAAAATACCGGGTCGCTTGCGCAAATTCTACATTTGGTTGCTTCAACGGGCGATCGCTTGGATGGAATCGCGCCATCCCGAACAGTTATCTAACGATGCAGCAGTGTATATTATCCTTGCCAAAAAATCTAGAGGAGAGGAGAAGGTTTTCTCTTAACTGTAGCTTTTCTAGTGAAGAATTTTACTGTATTATTTTCAGCAAAAAAAGGAGAAATTCAAATCTATGGTGGTTAGTCCAGTTGAAACTTTCTACAACAACTTTTCTCCAACTTTTATTCGGGACTACGTTTACGGTAACGAACGGATCGATCGCCAGCTAGAGTTTTTTACCAAGGCAATTCATCCCGATACGGCAAGAATATTAGTTATTGGTTGTGGTTCGGGACAAGGAACTCATTTTATTGCTAAATGGATAGCAAGAAAAGCTCAGATTCTAGCAGTAGATATTAGTTCGGAAAATCTTCGTTTGGCTCGGAGTTTATTTAGTCATCCTCGCATTGAATATCGCCAAGTTAACGTGGTGACGGAAGCAATTGAAGGAAATTGGGATGCGATTGTTTTACCTGATGTTTACGAACATATTCCTCTAGCAGCAAGGGGAGATTTACATCGTAAATTCAACGCTTTGCTGAGTCCTCAAGGCAAAATTTTGTTGACGATTCCTAGTCCAGGAAAGCAAGCCGCACTCTACGCATCAGGAGAAGGTTTACAAGTCGTTGATGAAGTTGTCACGCTAGAAGATTTGGTCGAAGTCGGAAAAGCCGTTGAAGGAACGCTGACCTATTGGAGTACAATTTCTGTATGGAATACAAACGATTATGTCCACGCGATTGTCGAACGAGGAGCGGCAGAAACAGGGACGATCGCCCAACAAGATTATTTACCAATTAAAGGGTTCAGTTCTCTGCGCCAAAATTTGTCTTATCGTGGCTTAGTTACTCTAACAAATCTACCTGGAATTGTTCGGGTGACAAGATGGTGGAAGCGCCAACGAGTCCAAAAGTTAGTTGAGGGCGATCGCTCTTAGATAATAGAGTTGTTTCTACTTGGTTTTAGATGAAAATAGCCTTTGTCGTGCAGGAATTTCCAGCTTTGTCTGAAACCTTTATCCTGAATCAAATTTCAGGTTTAATCGAGCTAGGACATGAGGTAGATATTTATGCCGTTCAGCCGCGATCGCAAGATTCAAAAGTGCATCCAGATGTCGAAAAGTATGGCTTGCGATCGCGAACTTTTTATGCTGCTAAAATGCCTGGTAATCGCTGGCAACAATGGTTGAAAGGATTGGGTTTAATCGCAACTAATTTTCACAAAGCACCTCAGGCGATCGCGCGATTGCTCTATTCTGAATCTGTCAGAAAAGTTAGCCGACTCACGCTAATTTACGAGTTAACTCCTTGGCTAAAACGTAGTAGATCGTATGATATCATTCACTGTCATTTTGGAATGAATGGTGTTAAAGCATCTGTATTAAAAGAAATTGGGGCAATTCAAGGACGATTGATTACCGTATTTCACGGATTTGATATCACTCTTTATCTTCAGCAAGTCGGCGATCGCGTTTACGATCGCTTGCTATCGACCGCAGATTTATTAATGCCAATTAGCAAGTTGTGGCAGCAAAAACTTATTGATTTAGGTGGCGACGAAAAGAAAATTGTCGTTCACCATATGGGAATTGATTGTCATCAATTTACTTTTAAAATACGTCAATACAGCGATCGCGTAGTGCGGGTAATTACTATTGCGCGTCTCGTCGAAAAAAAAGGCGTAGAATATGGAATTCGTGCTGTAGCAAAACTAGCAAAAGATTTTCCCCAAATAGAATATCAAATAGTAGGAGACGGGTGCTTAAAAGACGAGCTACAAATACTAATTCAAGAACTTAAAGTAACCGATAAGGTGAAACTATTAGGTTGGAAACAACAGCAAGAGATTACCGAACTTCTCGCTCAAGCTCACATTTATATGGCTCCCAGCGTTACAAGTAGAAATGGCGATCGAGAAGGTATTCCAGTCTCTTTAATGGAAGCAATGGCTTGTGGAATGCCAATTTTGAGTACCATGCATAGCGGCATTCCCGAACTCGTCGAACATGGTAGATCGGGATTTTTAGTCCCAGAGCGAGATGCGGATGCTTTAGCTGAAAAATTGAGTTATCTACTAGAAAATCCCGAAATTTGGCAAGAAATGGGGGTAGCAGGTCGAGCCTGTGTGGAACAATACTACAATATCCATCGACTTAACGGACAACTCGTTGATGTCTATCAAAAACTATTAGGTGCTTGAGGACATAACATTTAGCTTTGAAGCAAGAGTAGCGAGAAAAACTCCTGAATCGCGATTAGATATAATTCACCCAGGAAGAAGCAGAGAAATAGCATGGCGGCGCTGACAATGATTGTCTAGGTTTTATCGGAACAAAGTAATAAAATACACCCAAAAAGATTTATGGCACTCGGACAACAAAGCTTTCTATTACCAGTTCCTACAGGCTCTCTACTCATACCTGAAACTGCGCCAGCCGCTACCTCAGATAGAGAAATTCAGACAAATAGAGGACAAAAAAGCTATTCGGTACGCTTTTCTCTGATAATACCAACATATAACGAAGGAAAAAATATTCGCGCGATCGTCAATATTCTCAGCAATCTTCTCGATCCAATTCTGTCAGAAGATTATGAATTAATCGTCGTTGACGATGATAGCCCGGATCGGACGTGGGAAATTGCTCAGCGTCTAATGGTGGAGTACCCCCAATTGCGGGTGATGCGACGGACTACAGAAAAGGGACTTTCTACAGCTGTAGTGCGCGGTTGGCAAGCAGCCAATGGAGAGATTTTAGGCGTAATTGATGGTGACCTACAACACCCACCGCAAGTTTTATTGAAACTCTTAGCTGCAATGAATGACGGTGCAGATTTAGCTGTAGCTAGTCGCCACATTGAAGGTGGGGGAGTGAGTAGCTGGAGTGCGGTACGTCGCTTTTTGTCAAGAGGCGCACAACTATTAGGCTTGATAATTTTACCGCAAGTCGTGGGGCGCGTGTCTGACCCCATGAGCGGTTATTTTATGGTACAGCGACAAGCGATCGCCGGAGCAGCTCTCAGTCCTGTGGGCTACAAAATTTTGATTGAAGTTTTAGGACGGGGAGACATTAAAGAAATTGCCGAAGTTGGTTACGTTTTTCAAGAACGGCGCGAAGGCGAAAGCAAAGTTACGTGGAAGCAGTATGTAGACTACATCAAGCACTTGATCGGACTGCGAGTTTCGCGAGGACGGATCGGTAGAATCCGACAAAAAATTAATTTCCCGATTGGCAGATTTATCCGCTTCGGTGCGGTTGGTTTTAGCGGGGTATTTGTCGATATGGCAGTTTTATATCTCCTCCACGATCAGAGTGGATTGGGGTGGGGGTTGACGCGGAGTAAAGCGATCGCCGCAGAAGCTGCTATTATCAATAACTTTTTCTGGAACGATGCTTGGACGTTCAGCGATATGTCCCGACAGCAACGCGGTTGGCGCAAGCGGATCAAGCGGTTGTTGAAATTTAATATCGTCTGCTTGATGGGTTTAGTATTGAATATCCTGCTGCTGAATGTCCTCTACAACACTTTGCACGTTCACTATCAAGTCGCCAATCTTCTCGCGATCGCGATCGTCACGTTCTGGAACTTCTGGATCAACCTCAAACTCAGCTGGCGCGTCACGGAAAGTGATAACTAGAGGCTAGAGGCTAGGTAAGAATAAGGGATAAGGGGATAAGGGGGAGAAGGGAGACAAGGGGGACAAGGGAGACTTCGCTAACTACCAACTACCAATTACCAATTACCAATTACCACTATTGCCATGTCTCGCCCAATTTACTTAGATTGCCACTCGACTACGCCGCTAGATGAAAGAGTTTTGCAGGCGATGTTGCCATATTTTCGGGAGCATTTTGGTAATCCGTCGAGTAACAGCCACGCTTACGGCTGGGAAGCAGAGGCGGCGGTGAGACAAGCAAGGGAAATCTTGGCAGAGGCGATCGCGGCTACGCCAGAAGAAATTGTCTTTACGAGTGGAGCGACGGAAGCAAATAATTTAGCCATTAAAGGGGTGGCTGAGGCTTATTTTCAGAAAGGACGGCACATTATTACGCTAGCAACAGAGCATAATGCTGTTATCGACCCTAGCGAATATTTGCGATCGCTCGGTTTTGAGGTGACGTTTTTACCCGTGCAAATAGATGGGTTGATCGATCTAGAGAAATTAGAACAGGCTTTTCGTCCCGATACGATTTTAGTCTCGGTGATGGCAGCAAACAATGAAATTGGTGTATTGCAACCGTTGGCAGAGATTGGGAAAATGTGTCGCGATCGCCAAGTTTTATTTCATACTGATGCGGCACAGGCGATCGGCAAAATTCCCCTCGACGTGCAGGCGATGCAGATCGATTTAATGTCGCTGACGGCGCACAAAGTTTATGGACCAAAAGGGATTGGTGCTTTGTACGTGCGACGGCGCAATCCTAGAGTCCAACTAGCACCACAGCTACACGGCGGCGGACAAGAACGGGGAATGCGTTCTGGGACTTTGTATACGCCGCAGATTGTTGGTTTTGGTCAAGCAGTCGCGATCGCTTTGGCAGAACGGGAGACAGAGGCAAAGCGCCAAATTCAATTGCGCGATCGGCTGTGGCAAAAGTTAAGCCAATTAGACGGGGTGTATTTAAACGGACATCCTAGCCAAAGGTTGCCTGGTAATTTAAACATTAGCGTCGAAGGAGTTGACGGTACTGCCCTACACTTGGGGTTACAGCCTGTTGTAGCGGTGTCTTCCGGCGCGGCTTGTTCTTCTGCCAAAACAGCCCCCTCTCACGTTTTACTCGCCTTGGGGCGCTCGGAACAGCTAGCTTATGCCTCAATTCGATTTGGGATTGGGCGGTTTAATACGATAGAGGAGATCGATCGCGTAGCAGAACATGTTGTGGCGACAATCTCTAGCCTGCGGCGACAAAAGCAGTTATCAGCGATCGGCGATCGGTGAACAGTTAACAGTTATTGGTAAAGATGAATAGGAAAAAAAGACAAGCCACGGGCGATAATTGACTTCAAACTGTGGTGTGTTTGAACGTGGTGTGTTTGAACGTGGTGTGTTTGAACAATGGAAATGGATAGCGGACGACCTATCGGTGTAGATTTGTTTGCAGGTGTTGGTGGGATGACGCTTGGTTTTGAACAAGCAGGTTTTGATGTCCTGGCAGCTGTGGAAATCGATCCGATCCATTGTGCAACCCATCAGTTTAATTTTCCGTTTTGCAAGGTTTTATGTCAGAGTGTCACCGAGACTACAAGTACGGAAGTTAGAAGTTGTTCGGCAATAGGCGATCGCGATATTGATGTCGTCTTTGGCGGTTCTCCCTGTCAGGGATTTTCGTTAATTGGCAAACGCGCTTTGGACGATCCGCGCAATGCGTTGGTACATCACTTTTTGCGATTGGTACTAGAGCTAAAACCAAAATATTTTGTATTTGAAAACGTGCCAGGATTAACTATTGGCAATCATCGCCAATTTCTCTCAGAATTAATTGCAGCTTTTGGCGCTGGTGGATACGAAGTTAAAACAGATTATCGAGTTTTAAATGCGGCGAACTATGGTGTACCTCAAGATCGAGCCAGATTATTTCTGCTTGGCTGTCGTTACGGTTTACCTTTGCCTGAATATCCTCACCCAATAACAAAACCCTCGCTCTCTCGCAAGTCAAAATATATTTTAAATTTACCTAATCTCAGATCGACTCCCACAATTTGGGATGCTTTCTGCGATCTTCCAGTAGTAGAAATGTATCCAGAATTATTTCAGCAAGATTGGGCAATTGTTGAATACAACAAACCTAGTCATTATAGTAGTAAAATGCGCAGTTTCTTTGCTGGTAATGATAATTACGCTGGCGATCGCCATTTCGATTTGCATCTATTAACTTCTAGCATGAGAACTCGTCACGGCGACAATTCTATTGAGAGATTTGCTGCTACAAAATGGGGAGAAGTAGAGCCAATCAGTCACTTTTATAAACTTGCACCTGAAGGTATTTGTAATACTTTAAGAGCTGGAACGGCGAGTAATTTGGGCGCTTTTACGTCACCCCGCCCGATTCATCCCTACAAGCCCAGATGTATTACTGTTAGAGAAGCTGCCCGATTGCATTCCTATCCCGACTGGTTTCGATTTCATCAGACAAAATGGCACGGTTTTCGCCAAGTGGGAAATTCTGTACCACCGCTTTTAGCTCAAGCAATTGCAAGAGAAATTATCCGCGTTTTAGGAGTAGTACCAGTCAAACCAAAAGAAACACAACAACTGGGAAGCGATCGCCTACTGCAACTCAATATGACTCAAGCAGCACGAATTTACGGTGTAGCGGCAAATGCGATCGCGCCAAGGTTAAGACAGAAAAAATGATTGTGTTTGTTGTTTTTTACCTTTCCACTTATTTATGAGTGTTAATGGAGCCTTTCTAACTACCTTTAAATACAATTTCATGCTTGAGGGCTATGGGCGATTGTGAAAAAATTATTACTAAAGCTTATTTACACACTGAGCAAGGCATAAAGCTTATTTTTATTCTTGCTCTCGTCTAATGTATATTGTAATTATGACTTAAACACATTATTAATAACTCCATCTAGTAAGTTATCTTAAATACTCAATTCCCCCTAACAAATAAGAAATGAGCGAACTCCCTTATATTTTTTCGTTTTTTGCTGGAGCAGGTTTTCTCGATCTAGGTTTTGAATCTAGCGGCTTCAACATCGTTTATGTCAACGAAATTTTTCCACCATTCACACACGCCTATCAATACTCTAGACAGTGCCTTAACTTACCCTTGCCAGAATACGGATATCACACAGGAGAAGAAGGAGACATTACTCAATTAATAAGCGGTCGATCGGCCATACAGCTTAGAGAGTTACTGCAAGATTGCCGCAGGTATACTAACATTATTGGATTCATTGGTGGTCCTCCTTGTCCTGATTTTTCTATTGGAGGGAAAAATCGAGGACAGGAAGGAGAACATGGTAGACTTTCATCTTCTTACATAGAAGTAATTTGTCAACAGCAGCCGGATTTCTTTTTATTCGAGAATGTTAAGGGTTTATGGAAGACAAAAAAACACCGTTTGTTTTTTGAAACTCTGAAGCAACAGTTAATAGAGACGGGTTATGTGTTATCAGAACGATTGATTAATGCTATAGAATATGGCGTACCTCAAGATAGAGATAGAATTATTCTCATTGGCTTTCAAAGAAATTTACTTACGAATCTAGGACTAACTTTAGATAAGAGTGGGTTACTTCCTGAAAACTTATTTCCTTGGGAAAAACATATTATACATTCTAAAGATAGAGTTTTTGCTTGCTCTTGGTCTCTTACAAGTCCATTCCAAGAAAATTCTGTACTGCCTTGTCCTCAAGATACTCTTCAAGAACTAACAGTTGAATACTGGTTTAGAAAAAATGATGTGTTAAATCATCTCAATACTGACCACTATTTTCAACCAAGAGCAGGACTAAAAAGATTTACTGTTATTGATGAGGGAGATGATTCCAAGAAGTCTTTTAAGCGCTTACATAGGTGGCGCTACTCTCCTACAGCTTGCTATGGAAACAATGAAGTCCATTTACATCCCTATAAAATACGAAGAATTTCAGTAGCAGAAGCTTTAGCGATACAATCTTTACCTGAAGATTTTGTGTTACCACCAAATATGTCGTTAACTAATATGTTTAAAACTATTGGTAATGGCGTGCCTTACTTAGCATCAAAAGCAATAGCACAAACTATTATTGACTTTTTACAAACTGAAAAACTTTACTACAAACAACTAAATTCTCAGCAATTAAACATGCCTTTAATATTTTAATTGACTTCATGGTTAACTAACTTTGATAGCCGCTTCAACTAACGGTATCAAATCTGCTTTCCTATTATACAGGTATGTACCATCTACTAGTGAGAAATTTTGCCGCAAGGCGATACCATGAGGAGCAATTGCTTGGCAAAATATAGTTCTATCAGCATCAGTTAGTTCGCTGACCACCATGTAATATCGCCAATTTTGCTCTAATAAATGACTGATTGCTTTAATCATAGCTGCTTCAAACAAAGGTTGGTATCGGCGATCTGAACGATTTGATGTTTTCAAAGAGATTGCTGCTTTTACTTCTGCTAAATGTAACCTTCCTTTCAATAAATCATACAATGCTAAACTATCTGGTTCTCTGACTTGAGCCTTTAGCAATCTCTGAACTTGTGTAAAAATAGATTCTTGATTAAGAACAGCAATAATATAGTCAGGACTTGGCAGAAAAATATTATTTTGAAAAGGTTCAATTTTTGATAGAGCTTGTTTTGTATCAATTTCATTTTTATGAAATAAACCTATGAATTTTGAATATGCTATATCTTTGTTACTCTGTACCTGAGAATTTGGTAAAGAAAAAATAATAATACATAATTTATTTTCTATATTTAGATCGACTACTATTTCGGATAGTAAACTTGTTGCGAGAAATTCATTCCAACGCCCTGATGCATTATTAAGAGCGCCTACTTCCGGCTGTTTTTTATACTTTATTTTAAAAGCTTCAATAGTTTCATGCTTGATCCATCTGACAATTTCATTAACAGATGTATTGCTATCTAATTTAGTAATTATTTGAGAAGACAAACTTTTGTATATTAAAATACTATTAATCCGAATTTTCCCATCCCGATCTGGTGTAAACCAACTTGTGTAATTATCCATTTTCTTTCTCTATGCCGTATTTGGTGAAGAGAGTAGAAACAGAAATCTCTAGCGCTTTTGCTAGCCTTTCAATATTCTCTAGCGACACATTGCGAGAACCTCTCTCGATATCTGAAATATATGTACGGTGAAGTCCAGCTCGAAAAGAAAGTTCCTCTTGTGACAAGCCGAGCTTCTGCCTACGTTGTCTGACAGCAAGCCCAAAACGCTTCTTAATATCTGATTTACCCTCATGTTCCACGGCACGAAGAATATCTTCAGTGCAGACTATGAGTCTACAGATTATGAGTGACAGTTAAGGTATTTAACCCAAATACCATTTTCAATATTCGATTAAAGTATGAGTAAAAAAACTTTAAATATTGTCTCGGAATTCTGATAAAACTTAAAACAGAGGTGACTGAGAGCAGCAGTGATGGTGGCAGCAGCAGACTACCGCGAGATTGACATTGCCCCATTAATCGACCATACCTTGCTGATTCCAACGGCAACACCCGCCCAAGTGGAACAGTGGTGTATGGAAGCAGACAGATTTGGATTTGCCGCAGTATGTATCAACCCTGTCTACGTGCGGCAAGCAGCAGAACTACTCCACGGCAAAAAACCGAAAGTCTGTACGGTGATTGGCTTTCCTACCGGAGCCACGACATCAGCCGTGAAGTTATACGAAGCGCAAGAAGCAGCCGACAGCGGGGCAACTGAATTAGATGTCGTCATCAATTTGGGCTGGCTTAAAGCTGAGAAAACAGAAGCACTGCACCGAGAAATAGCCGAAATTTGCGAAGAAACGGGGCAAACAGTCAAAGTTATTTTAGAAACTACCCTTCTGACAGAGGCAGAAAAACGACTTGCCGCAGATATATGTATGGATGCGGGGGCAGCGTTTCTCAAAACAAGTACGGGATGGAATGGGGGTGCAACAGTGGCGGATGTGCGCTTGCTCAAAGAAATTGCTAAGGAACGAGTCGGTATTAAGGCATCGGGAGGAATTCGCACTATAGACCAGGCAATAGAGCTAATATTGGCAGGGGCGACGCGATTGGGTACATCTCGCAGCGTCGATCTACTCCGCCAGCGCGATAACCTGGAAAAAGGCAGTTATCAGCGAACAGTTATCAGTGACTAGTGACTGGTGGCTAGTGAATAGAATTGCTCCCTTGTCTCCTTATCTCCTAACACCTAACTCTTTCCTAGATGAGTCGTACCTACAAAGCCACCGGAATTAATTTAAAGAGTATGCCTTTGGGCGAGGCGGATCGGTTGCTGACGATTTTGACTCAGGAGTTTGGTTTGATCCGAGCTGTTGCGCCTGGGGTGAGAAAGCAAAATTCCAAGATTGGTGGTAGAAGCGGGTTGTTTGTCGTCAACGAACTGTTGATTGCTCAGGGGCGATCGCTCGATAAAATTACTCAAGCTGAGACCATAGAGTCATACCCTGCTCTGAGTCAAGATTTAGGTAAGCTCGCAGCTAGCCAGTATTTGGCAGAAATGGCGATGTGTCAAGCTTTGAGCGAACAACCCCAAACTGAATTATTTTTCTTGCTCAACGAGCATCTCAAACGCCTGGAGCAATTGCCTAAATCAGCGGGATCTTCGACTTTAGCTCACTTATGCCATGCAGCGTTTCATCTGTTGGCTTTGGCAGGGGTTGCGCCTCAAGTTCAAGCTTGTTCTTTAACGGCAAATTCCCTGACTCCAGATTTTTCTACTCCTAACTGGCAAGTAGGATTTAGTACCTCAGCAGGGGGAACGGTAAATTTGTCTGCTTGGGAAAATGCCACGGCTATAGGCAAAAACAGCGATCGCAACAAATCTATAAAATCTGATGATGTTACTAATACCAATATTTTGCCACCCACGGGCAGAGTGGCAGAGGCAATGGGTACGGGTTATCGGGCGATCGCCCACAAACAAGAGAAACTCGTACTCGATCGGCGGATAAATGCCGCAGAACTAGCTTTATTGCAACAACTGTCTCAGGCTAATTTACCTGCGATCGCCGTTCTGGATCGCCATAACTGGCTGTCAATCGAACGCATTTTGCGTCAGTACGTACAGTATCACTTCGGTCGCCCCATTCGGTCAGCTGCCCTGATCGATAGTTATTTTGCATCCCTGCCGAGTCCTTTAACAGAAGATCATGCAACCGTTTGATTTAGATACAAGAAATACCAAGCCATCCGCTTCTCAGGCTAATTCCCTCAGAAGTCAAGTTGGAGGTCACGCTGCTAATTCGCGGTCTACGCCATCTACGCCCAAATATCTATCTAGTAAAAAGCAAATATCTCATAATTCTGTAGCTGAAAGCACAAATATTCCAGAAAAAACATACACTCAAGAAAAAAGCGAATTTTCTATGGGAGAGGCAGACGACAAGCTGCCAAAAATAGAGCAGTTAAATGAAACTGTCAGAAATGGCGTAATGACAAAAATGCCAGCAAGTCAAGATAGCGCGATCGCCACGGAGTCGAGTGGCTCAAACGGCAGTTCTCAAGAGTATGGAGACGAGCCGCCATCAGATGAGTCACAAGGATTTTTGCCCGTTTTGCGCAACCGCAATTTTCTCTCTTTGTGGAGCGGTCAAGTCTTTTCTCAACTTGCCGATAAAGTTTATTTAGTGATGACGATCGCCATCATTTCCAGTCGTTTTCAAGCCAGCGATCAAAGTATCAGCGGGTGGGTTTCGGCGATTATGATGGCTTTTACCATCCCCGCAGTCTTATTTGGCTCAGTTGCAGGGGTATTTGTCGATCGATGGTCGAAAAAGATTGTACTTGTAGTGACAAACTTGCTACGGGGCGTTTTTGTGTTGTCAGTCCCATTTCTGCTGTGGTTCACGCAAGACTGGCATTCAATTTTTAATTTGCCCGTAGGCTTTGCAATTCTTTTAGGATTATCGTTTGCGATCTCGACACTGACACAGTTCTTTGCTCCAGCCGAACAAGCAGCAATTCCTTTAGTCGTGGAGCGAAGACACTTACTCTCAGCTAACTCGCTTTATACCACGACAATGATGGCTTTGGTGGTTGTGGGATTTGCGGTAGGAGAACCATTACTGGCGATCGCCGATACAATTACCGATCGGATTGGGATCGGTACGGGTATGGGTAAGGAAATCGTTGTTGGCGGGAGTTACGCGATCGCCGGACTGATTTTATTTCTTCTCAAAACTGGCGAGAGCCTACCCGATAGCGATCGAGAACCGCCCCACGTTTTGCAAGATCTACGTGATGGACTCAGCTATCTCAAACACAATCGTCGCGTCCGCAATGCCCTCCTCCAGCTAATCATTCTATTTTCCATCTTTGCCGCTCTAACCGTGCTTGCCGTGCGGCTAGCAGAAGTCATTCCAGGGTTAAAATCTTCTCAATTTGGCTTTTTGTTAGCGGCTGGCGGAGTTGGAATTGCCTCTGGTGCAACTCTCCTCGGTCAATTCGGTCAACGCTTTTCCCACGCTCAATTAAGTTTGTGGGGTTCTGCGGGCGTAGCAGCCTCCTTAGTCGGTCTATCGATGTTCTCCCACCAACTGTGGTTTGCTTTAGCATTGATTGCGCTACTAGGGGCTTGTGCTGCCTTAGTAGCGATCCCCATGCAGACCACAATTCAAAAAGAGACTCCGCCTGACATGCATGGTAAAGTCTTTGGTCTCCAAAATAACGCCATTAATATTGCTTTGTCTCTACCGCTAGCACTGGCTGGTTTAGCAGAGACATTAATTGGTTTACAGGCAGTTTTTCTAAGTTTAGCCGTAATCGCGATCGCAGGAGGTCTCTTAACCTGGTATATTTGCCGTACAGAGACCCAGATTGTTAGTTAGTTATCAACGAGAGGCTTTGGGGGGAATTAAGGGAGCAGGGACGAGCTGGGAGCAGGGAGCAGGGGAAAGAGAGCTGAGGGAGCGATCGGGAGTTGAGGGAGCTGAGGGAGAGAATTGACTCACCACACCCCACACCCCACAACGCCAGTTGCTACAACGGGGGAAACCCCCGCACCGCACTGGCTCCCTTACACACCACTTTCCCCCCAACGCCTCAGCCTTGCCGAAACTTTAGATAACATCAGCTATCGCACCATTGGACTCGGCTTTCCCTTACTGACAATCGGTATCATTGCTGGTGCAGTTTGGGCTAACGAGGCTTGGGGCTCTTACTGGAGCTGGGACCCGAAAGAGACATGGGCGTTGATTGCTTGGTTAGTATTTGCTGCCTATCTTCACGCCCGTATTACCCGTGGTTGGCAAGGTCGTCGCCCAGCCATTCTAGCTGCAACTGGCTTCGTTATCGTTTGGGTTTGCTATCTGGGTGTAAATCTTTTAGGTAAAGGTTTGCATTCTTACGGTTGGTTTTTTTAAGTGACAGACAACAAACCAACTAAGATGAGTCGCGCTAACTGGACTCCGCTTCACGCCCGCCTACATCGTACCCTGCGATCGCGTCATCTCCTAGAGAAGCATCAGCGATTGCTCGTAGCTGTATCTGGCGGGCAAGATTCCTTATGCCTCGTTCAGTTACTTTTAGATTTGCAACCCAAATGGGAATGGCAATTAGGCATCGCTCACTGCGATCACCGATGGCGTTCTGACTCTCAGGCTAACGCTGACTTTGTGGCGCGACTAGCTCAACGTTGGAAAGTCCCATTTTATTGTCATACAGCCGAGCAGCCTCTACTCAATGAAGCAGCCGCACGACAATGGCGCTATCAAGCTCTAGCGGCGATCGCCCAAACGCATAACTACCCGTATATCGCTACGGGACACACAGCCAGCGATCGCGCCGAAACCTTACTATACAACTTAATTCGCGGCAGTGGCGCAGATGGCTTGCAAGCTCTAACTTGGCAACGCCCTCTTCATGTAGGGACACAAAGCTATGCGCCCCTACTGGTGCGTCCCCTGTTAGAAGTTACGCGAACTGAAACCGCTCAATTTTGCCAAGAGCGGCAACTTCAGGTATGGGAAGATACAACTAACCTGGATCTTAAATATGCCCGTAACCGCATCCGACAAGAATTGTTGCCCTACATCCAAACCCACTTCAACTCGCAAGTAGAGCTAACCCTAGCTCAAACTGCAGAGCTTTTACAAGCAGAAGTCGAATATCTCGAACGAGCAGCCGATGAGTTGCGACAGCTTGCTGTCGATTGGGAAGACAAAGGGATAAGGGGACAGGGGGATAAGGGAGAAGTCAATCACCAGTTACCCATTACCCATTACCCATTACCCATTACCAACTCCCCAACAAAAATCGACCGCCGCATTTTACAAACAGCCCACATCGCTCTACAACGGCGCGTGATGCGGCAGATTTTGCAGCAAACTTTACGTTGCTCCCCCAACTTCGAGCAGATTGAAAAACTCATGGCTTTGATTGCTGCTCCAAATGGAACGCAAACAGATCCTTTTCCTGGCGGGGCGATCGCCACAGTAGACAAAGATTGGATTTGGTTAAAGTAAATTAAACATAGTGCAGCATGGCAGAAATCAGCTACCAGAAAGCCACAATATAAAATGCTTATGGCGTTAAGATTTTGACTTTTGACTTCTTTATATTAGTTTCTCGTAATTTTGGCGCGAATTTGAGCGATCGCTGCTTGTGGTGGTTCGCTAGCTTCTACGCTCAGTATGCCCGCTACTCCTTGTAATTTCTGTCGCAGTCCATCCAAACTATCTTGTACTGGTCTGAGGATTTCTTCATAAAGATTTATCCTACCGCTACGATCGCTTGCTGCCGATCGTAAAGTTAATAACTCTTGCTGCCAAGTTTGTAATTCCTGCCACTGCCTTTCCTGTTCCTGCACCTGCTGGTCGAGCATTCCCTGCTCTAAGTCAAAACCAGAGCGCATCTGCTCGATTTCCTTTTCTAGCTGTTGCAGCATGAGAAATTGCTGTTGTTTTTGCGACTGAATTTGACTCAATAGTGGATCTAAATCTAATTTAAAGTCTTCTTCTCGATTGCCAGCTGGAATTCCCTGCCGTCTCCACAAAACAGTTTGATGTTGCCGTAAAGTTTCTTTGCGATCTTGTAAGTTTTGGCGTTGACCCATCAAGGTTTGCAGCAGAAATTCATAACTGTCTTGCTCGTCTTTCAGTTCTGCTTCTATATTTGCCCGTTCCCCATCGCTGGCAGCTCGGCTCAAGCGCCCCTTAATTTCGTCAATTACCTGTTGATTAGCTCTGAGTTCCTCTTCTTGTTCGTGGACGAACCGACAAGCATTTTCCCAATCTCGTCGCAAATCTTGTAGCACTTGTTGCAGTTGATCTAAAGGCATTTGTTCTAATACAGCCGAATCAACTTGCTGGCTGAAGAGAAAATCATCGACAGGTTGGATCAACCGATTTAGTTGCTGATGTAAATCTTCTTGATGCCTCTGTTGTGCGTTAAGGGTTTGAGCGTATTCTTGCTTGGCTTGCAGCACCATCGCTTGCGCTTGTAGTTTGACTTTTCGCTGTTCTAGAGATTTTTGTGATTCCCACCACTGCTGTTGACCTTGCTGTAACCTCTGAGTTTGGCTATCGACTTCTAACTGCTGCTGGTCGATCCCTTGCTTTTGCTGTTCTAGTTTCTGCCAATGTGGAATCAAAGTTGCTTGCTGGGTCTCTACCAATTCTAGAGCCAAAGTTAGTTCTTGCCTGACTGCCGCAGTCGGTGGTAAGCCTTGAGATAAGCGTTCGAGCAATTCTTCAACTTGGCTAACAGTTGTTTCGTCCAATCCTGCCGACTGGCTGCTCTGTAATTGTCTATATTCCTCCTCGATGTGTTCCAACTCTTCCAAGCGTATTTCCATTTCTTCATGGCGGCGGGACATCTCATCTCTTTGAAAGGTGAGAGATTCCTTCCACTGCTCGATTTCTTCTTCCTGAAGCTTCGCCTTTTCGATTTGTCGGGAGAACCCACTTAAGATGCTAACTAAAGGTCGCCCTGCTTCTTGAATGCGTTGTACTTGTCGATTGGCATTTAAGTCAGCTAGTATCAGCGCTCCAGCATTGAGATTGTTTGCTTCCTCAGCTGCAACAATCTCTTCTCCCTGTACAGAAGACCAACTCTGGTCGGCTCTTTGAAATGCCAGCAGCTTGATTTCTGTCTTCAGACCCATAAAAGCTTTTTGCTTTTGTACTTCTGCTAAATACAGCACACCAGTCGTCCTCTTGATTTACCAATGCCTCAGCTGCGAACCGATCTTGCTTGTCATGTTTGACCCACTTTGGTTAAATCTCCCTTGTGGTCAAAACCCCATTTTGGTTAAAGCTAATATCAGCAGGCGCAGAAATCTCCGACTCTATTTTGGACTGAGTACAGTCAATGTCACTTCCGAGTTATTGCTTAACTTCTTCACTTCTTCTTTGTTAAATTGTGTTACAAAATTGGCGACTAGCGATTAGTCGTCATTTGTCATCTGTCATTGGTCAGAGTCAATGTTAGCCAACTGATGACTGATGACTATAAAAGGGAAGAATTAATGAAGGGGTATACGCGATTACATAGGAGCTTCATCAGCTAAATGCAGGGTAACTTAAGTGAAATTGATATTCGCAGTATTTTACAACTCATTGAATTAGGACAGCAAACGGGGGAATTGTTTGTTGAAGCCTACAGTCCTTCTAGTAACGTGAATCACGCAGATCCGAACTTTGCTTTGCGTTACAGGAGTTCGTACCCGCGATCGCAGTGTTGGTTTATCTTTTTTCTCAACGGTCAAATCGTCTATGCCACAGACGGCGATCGCAGTTTATCTCGTCTACGCGATTATCTACGACA
Source organism: Chroococcidiopsis sp. CCALA 051 (assembly GCF_003015105.1). Classification (NCBI taxonomy): domain Bacteria; kingdom Bacillati; phylum Cyanobacteriota; class Cyanophyceae; order Chroococcidiopsidales; family Chroococcidiopsidaceae; genus Chroococcidiopsis; species Chroococcidiopsis sp. CCALA 051. The sequence goes on from NZ_PYCI01000056.1 coordinate 25,506, forward strand.
CTATCGAATCGAGATCGACCTAGAGCAAATTACAACTTCCACGTTCGCAGCTAATACCACCCTAGAGTATGCCTATCTTTGGACATTGCTAGAAGATCGCGTTCTCACCCCGGCTCAAGCTCGTAACATCATCCACGGCATTGTGCATGAAACCCTGTTCGATCTACTAAGTTTGCATCAAGGTTTGTTTATTTTCAAGCGAGGAGCTGCCCTATCACCGCACTTGACGATTTTAGCCAGTACTTCTTTAGCAACCAAGATCGTACAGCAGGTACAGGCATGGAAGCAGTTATATCCTCAGATTCAATCTCCCGATCGCTGTTTGACGATCGCCAATCTCAAAGGATTACGTCAAGGCTTGCCAGCAGCAACCGCCAATCGACTAGAGACTTGGATAGATGGTAAAACTTCTCTCCGCCAACTAGCACGCTATCTCAATCGAGATATTTTAACGGTAGGCAAGGCGGTTTATCCTTGCGTGAAACACGGTTGGATACAAATTCACACGCCAAAAATAACTGGGATAACAACTGATAATCCTCATTTGTCTTCTGGTATCAAAACGCTAACAATCACATGCATCGACGATGCGATCGCTATTTGCCAAACTGTAGAAACTATCCTACAGCAGCAAGGATTTACAGTCACGAGCTGTAGCGATCCGCTTCAGGCATTTAGTCTGCTGTTTCACCAGCCACCAGATTTAATTCTGTGCGATATTGTCATGCCCATACTAAATGGCTACGAGCTATGTGCCATGCTGCGCTGCTCCAATGCCTTTCGGCAAACGCCGATTGTCATGCTAACAGGTAAGGATGGATTTATCGATCGCGTCAGAGCTAGAACGGTAGGCGCAACCGACTATCTCACTAAACCTTTCACCGATAGCGAGTTATTGATGCTAGTAGAAAAATCCCTGCCTAAGAAAGGTGTGAAGACAACTCAAAAGTCACAAGTCACAAGTCACAAGTCATAAACCAGAATTAACTACTCATCAATTGCTAGTCCGGTCACTGGTCACTGGTCACTGGTCACTGGTCATTGGTCATTGGTCATTGGTTGTTAGTTATTACCACTCTGCTCCCTAATAACTGATAACTGTTCGCCTCTGTAGATTCACCGATTGCGGTAAGTTTTTAACTTAAATAGGATTAAGTTCTCAGTGGATTTGCGCTTGGATAAACGATTGAGGTAGAGCTAAGTTGATGCTGTAGTTTAGTAATCTAAGATTCTCTTAAAACACTAACTATCCAAATAATTTGTATTGCACTTGAAAGAATGACTTTTATCGCGTGTGTGGACACCATAAACACTGTGAAGTATCGCATAAGGAACTTATTCGATTTCAATATAAGCTCATGCGAGAGTTCGATCTAAAAATCAGTTATCTTTGAGTTTGCTTACAATTGTTTGAGCCATTAACTTAAATTTTGCGAGTTCATGCAAGACAGGATTGAAGTTGATTTTACACATATTTATACTAAATTTTGGCATGTTCGTAGCTCGATTAGTAAAGAACTTAGCTTACTGAATTGATGCATAATTTTTAGTTAACCACGGTGGTCGTGCCCACAGGCGGGACGTTGAAGCCAGGAGGCAAATTAACAGTTATGAGTACAGTGCTGGTCGTGGAAGATAGTCCTACTCAAAGAGAGATTATTATCGATCTTCTTCAGGGGAGTGGGTTGACGGTGATGATAGCCACTGATGGTATGGAGGCTTTACAGCATATGCAAGAAGCTTCTTGTCCCGATTTAGTGGTGTTAGATATTGTCATGCCTAGAATGAATGGTTACGAGGTTTGTCGCAAGCTGAAAACCGATCCAAAAACTCAAAATGTCCCAGTGGTAATGTGTTCCTCCAAAGGCGAGGAATTCGATCGCTACTGGGGAATGAAACAGGGTGCAGACGCTTACATTGTCAAACCATTTCAACCAAAAGAATTACTGGCAACAGTTAAACAATTACTGCGAGGGCAAGGGTGAGTGGCATGGTAGATCTGGACTTGTCAATGGGTGCTGACCAAGTTCAAGTTGCGTCAGAATTTCAGCAATTAGAGATTCGGGAAGGAGAACTACACCTACGCTTTTTTGTCACACCCACTCAAGAGCTGGCATTGCCAGCAATTATTGTTCGGGAGGTCATCTCAGCTCCTCTCGATCGCATTACACCAATTCCCAATATATCCAGCTTACTCTTGGGCACGATCAACTTACGCGGACGAGTGATCTGGGTAGCTGACCTCAGCCAAATTTTGGGAGAATCAACAGCCTTAAACACAGAGCGACCAGAAATTCCGGTAATTGCCGTAGAAGAGCAAGAAATACTCTTAGGGTTGGCAGTCGATCGCATTGTCGGGATGGAATGGCTGAGTGCGGAAAAAGTACAGCAGCCTACTCAAGTTGCAAACAGTATGGCTCCCTTTGTCCGTGGTGAGTGGATTTTAGATGAAGATACCCATCAGCGTCTTCGACTGCTAGATCACAAGGCAATTATATCGAGCGAACTTTGGGCAGCATGAAATCAAGGCAAGCAGAGGCAGCAAATGACATCAAGTACTAATCACGAGCAGCAATATCAACAAGCTCAAACAGCCTATATTCAAGGTAACTATGAGGAGGCGGCTACTTTTGTCGATCGATTGATCGAAGACTTTCCTGCCGATCCTAATAGTCGCCTCCTACGAGGTCACATTTACTGCGTTCTTCGGCAATATGAAATTGCTAGAGAACAATATCAAACTGTATTACAACTGACACAAGATCCAGAATTGATCGATTGTGCGAAAAATGGTTTGGAGTCAGTTCAACAGTACGAAAGTTCGGAGCAGTATAGTAATGGCAGAATGCCAGCGTCAGAAATTGAAAATACTTTCTTGTTAGGAGCTGACGCTGCTGAACTACCGGACTACTATGCTACAGAGCAGTCGTCATATTCAGATTCTCCAAAGTCTTTTTCGCATCAATTTGATAGTCCGTTTGCCCAATCGCATCTTGACAGTACAAATGTTACCAGCAGTAGCAATTCTTCTATGCCTTTTGGCAATCCTTTTGTCTGGAATCAGCCAGAAAGTAATCTATCAGAAGATAGCAATTTAGAGTTGAGCCTACCAGATTTGAGCCAGCACGAGCTTTCTCATCCTCACAATTCAGACTTGTCTCACTTTCAAATCGAGCGCGAGTTTTCCGATCGCTACGATCTTGACACCGAAAACAACAATGTTAGTCGCTCCGAGCGCAATTCAATCGAAGAGTTTGAACTTCCAGAGTCGGCTTCTGAATTGCTAGATTCTGGATTGTTGTCTTCTCCTCTATCAGGAAGTGCCTCATCCTTACCAGATGCAGACAGTCACGGCGAATTGAGCGATCGCGCCAGCAACAAGGCAGAAGCAGCTCAATTGGCATCGTCCATGCCCAATTTGCAAGCAGATGATACAGGCGAGCGTCAATTATCTGCCAACAGTGGCGGCTTGGTAGGACAGTTCGAGCAAGCTCCTCTGGCGAAAAAGCAATGGCTTACGGCAAGCACTGTCGGTATTACCTCTGCTCTAGTCGTCACTGCTGCTGGCTTTGGCGGATCGATGCTACTCAAGGGTGAAAACCAGCGTGCAGTCCAAGGTACGGGTATAGCTATGGCTCTGGTTGCTGGAGCTACAAGTTTTGCTAGCTCGCGCTTCATGGGACGACTGACGCTCAAACAAATTCAACAAACCACAATGGATCTGCGCGGACAATTTAATACCGTGCGGACGGGCAATCTCGATGCTAGAGCTACAGTTTATTCTCAAGATGAGTTTGGACTGTTAGCTTCTGAGTTTAACGATATGCTACAAGGCATTGCTCAAATTACTACAGAAACGCAGCGCAAAGCACAAGAACAAGAACAGGCTAAAGAAGAATTACAACGGCAGGTGATCCGGCTACTAGACGACGTAGAAGGTGCGGCAAGGGGAGACTTAACTGTACAGGCTGAAGTCACTGCTGACGTTTTAGGAGCGGTTGCCGACTCGTTTAACTTAACAATTCAAAATCTGCGAGAGATCGTCGGACAAGTAAAACTAGCAGCTCGACAGGTCAGTCAAGGATCTGCCGACAACGAAACATTTGCCCGAGCGCTGTCCCAAGACGCTTTGCGTCAAGCTGAAGAGCTAGCAGTTACGCTTAATTCTGTACAAGTGCTAACAGACGCAATTCAACGTGTAGCAGAATCGGCGAGAGAGGCTGAATCTGTAGCGCGTTCTGCTTCCGACACCGCTCAAAAAGGCGGTGAGGCAGTAGAAAGAACAGTAGCAGGTATTTTAGAAATTCGGCAGACGGTAGCGGAAACCACTCGCAAGGTAAAGCGGCTGGCAGAATCCTCGCAAGAAATTTCTAAGATTGTGGCACTGATCTCTCAAATCGCTTCGCGGACGAATATGTTGGCACTTAACGCCAGTATTGAAGCAGCAAGAGCTGGAGAAGCAGGTCGAGGCTTCGCCATTGTTGCGGATGAGGTACGTCAGCTAGCAGATAGAGTTGCCAAGGCGTTGAAAGAAATCGAACAGATCGTGAGGCAAATTCAAAGCGAGACGGGTTCGGTAATGACAGCGATGGAAGAGGGAACTCAACAGGTTATTCAAGGAACGAAACTAGCCGAGCAAGCTAAGCGATCGCTGGAAGACATCGTGCAAGTATCCAATCGTATTGATGCTTTGGTTGGTTCGATCACTGCTGACACCGTACAACAAACAGAAACCTCTCGCGCCGTGGCAGCTGTGGTACAGTCAGTAGAGTTAACAGCACAAGAAACCTCTCAGGAAGCTCAGCGAGTTTCTGGCTCTCTGCAAAACCTCGTGCAGGTAGCAGGAGAACTACAGACTTCAGTAGAACGCTTCCGAGTGTAGCTATGGTGTTTTGAATGGTAGCAAAGGGCGATTCCATTTTGAATTTGGAATTTTGGAATGTAACAACCTAAATTCCTTAAAGTAATTCCAAAATCAAAAACTTTCAGTTAAATAGTACGAATAATGTTCTTAACTGAGCGTTTATAATTCTATTTTCGCCCAATTCTACTGAGTTTTGAGTTTAACACGAGTAGGGATGAAATTGTCTAGTACTATTTTTTTCACTTATTGTCAAGAATTGATTGATGGCTGCAACCTCAACTCAATACTATCCTCCGATCTCAAAACTCAAAATAATTTCTTAACTCGAAACTAATTCTCTTACCTGAAAACTTAGAACTCAAAACTCAAAATAATTATTATGCTGCCGGAACAACAACAGCGGATTTTGGGCTATTTTCTTGAAGAAGCCAGCGACCACCTAAATACGATCGAGCAAGGCTTGTTAAATTTGCAAAGTACGCTTGCAGATTCGGAAATGGTGAATGAAATCTTTCGAGCTGCTCACTCAATTAAAGGGGGAGCAGCAATGCTGGGTCTGAATAGCATCCAGCGTACAGCGCACCGTTTGGAAGATTTTTTCAAAATTTTGAAAGAGTGTCCGTCGATTCAGATCGAGCAAACTCTAGAATCATTATTCTTGCAAGTTTTTGATAATTTAAAAGCACTTTTGGAGCAACTTCAAAATGGCTCTAGCTTGAGCGATGGTGAAGCCAGTCGTTTAATGGCAGAAGTCGAACCTGTGTTTGCGGCTCTGGAACATCAACTGTCCGTACTTGTGGGACAAGCTGGTGGTAGTATGCATCCAGACGAATTACCCATGCCTGCGGTTACTACGGATGCACGGGTAGGCGCGATCGCTGCTTGTGCTGCCGCTTTTGAGTACAGCGTTCCAGAAACACTCAGAGAGTTGTTGCAACTATTTAAGCAGCCGGAGACATCTCAAACGCGCCAAGCTCTTCAGGCGTGCTGTACCCAACTCGCTCAGATGGGAGTGGAATATGACTTATCTGGCTGGTTGACGTTGTGCGAAACAGCAGCAGGAGCGATTGCCAATACCGACAACTCCTATCGTACTCTTGCTCCAGTCATTATTCGCGAACTCAAACAAGCACAGGAACTCATTCTCGCTCACCGTGCAGATGAAATTACCATCTGCGAACAATTGCAATCGTTGTCGATTAATACTTTCTTGCTGGATTGGGAAGAAAACAATAGCAATAGTTTTGAGTTAAACGAGAATCAGTTTACTGAAAGTTCTCTCGTTTTAGGAGCGGATATCTTCACACCTCCTGCAATTGTTGATAATGAAGTCAAAACAGCATTCTCTACAGAAGAACAACTGGATAACTTGTCAGATGATGACGCTCTTAGCAGCTTATTTACTCCCAAGTCAGACAGCAATAATCAACTTTGGCAAGAAACAACCGATTTGTTAGATGTCATTAACGATCGCTCGGATGATATCTCGCTTCAAGATATTGAATCGCAAGCTTCTATTTCTTCTGAAGAAACTTTAGCACTCAATAATTTGTTTACTGAAGCCCAAGATATTTCTCTAAATTCAATTGACGAAGAACCTGCTTTTTTGAATTTGTTTAGTGCTACGACAGTAGGTTTAGATGACCTTACATCTCTGGAAGCAACGAACCCTACAGATAATTCAGAAAACGTCAATCTAAATCAGTTGTGGACAGAGGAAACTCAGAGCTTACCGCAGCTCGAAACATCATGCTCCGAAGCTGTTGTCGATAGTTCGGTAGAAGCGATCGCCGATACTGAAATACAGCTTGAATTAGGCAATGAATTCGCTATATCAGATGACTTGATTGCTTTTGTGCCACAAGTAGAATCTGAGTTGACTGAATCAGAGTTTGATTTATCCGCGATCGCATATCCCGCAAGTGTAACACCAATATTTACAACCGATGCTGATAATGATGTTACAGAATCATTGACCGAATGGAACAGTGAGATTGAACCAGTAGAATTAAATTGCGATTTAATTCCTGAAATAGATGAGAATTTAGGCTTAGAAACTGACAACATTGCTCCAGAGATCGATAAAGGATGGGATGATAGTAATGTAGGACAGTTAGAACTTGGCTTTTCTCCTATGGAGTTGAGCGGTAATTTTAGTTTTGAGACTGAATCCAGCTTAGAACCACTAATAGCAATAACCGATGATAGCAATCCAGACTTCATGGCAGGATGGGATACTAGCAGCGAAGCCCCAGAAATGGGTTTTGACTCTACACTAATGGAATTAAGTGACGATCTTGATTTGACAACCAATTCTAGTCTGGAGCTAGGTGAGAGTTGCGGTTTAGAAGTCGATTCCAGTCTGGAACTAGGTAGTGATTTTGATTTAGCAACCAATTCCAGTCTGGAATTAGGTGAGAGCCTTGGTTTAGAAGCTGAGTCTAGTTTGGAATTAGGTGAGAGTCTTGGTTTAGAAGCTGAGCCTAGTCTGGAATTAGATGAGAGTCTTGGTTTAGAAGCTGAGCCTAGTCTGGAATTAGGTGAGAGTCTTGGTTTGGGAACGGAAGCTGATTCCGAGTGGAGTGATAGTAGCGCCACATCGATATCGGAATGGGATACTAACACTGAAGCATCTGAATTAGGCTTTGATAGTACTGCTGATTTGTTTACTTCTCCCACTTCAGAAGAGATAACAGTAACAAACATTGATTCTTCTTTCATGCTGGAAGAATCAACAGATGAGATGCCTACAGAAGATACAGCATCGATCGCACAATGGGAAGCTAGTAGCGAAACTCCAGAACTAGGCTTCGACTCTGCCACAATAGAATTAGACAACACTCTCAACTTAGAATTAGAGTCCGATCTCGATTTACTCACCAACGAATCACTAACAACAGACGATTTCAGTGGTGCCGAGCTGATGACAGGGTGGGATACTAGCAGTGAAGCCCTAGCAATGGGAGTTGATTCCACTATTATCGAGTTGAGCGACAGTATCAGTTTTGACGCATCTAACTCAGAGTTATTTGCACAATCAGCATCAATGCCTGTTGATGACGAAAGTACCACTCCTGGTAAGACATTCGATGTCGAGGAAGATGAAGAAAATATCACTCCTAGTACAACATGGAATGTTGGGGAAAATGAACTAGGTATAGATTTTGATACCCATCAAATTGAAAGCGAAGCTCTTTCCAGCTTTGAACTCGAACCAAGTTTGGAGTTAGGCAATAACTTCAGCTTAGTAACCGAAGCTTCCACGGAAGATGGAGAATCGATCGGACAATGGGATACTGGTAGCGAAACCATAGAGATGGGCTTTGACTCTGCCACGGTAGAAGAATTAGATAATTCCTTCAATCTAGAATTAGAACCTAGCAGCGATTTACTCACCGACGCATCAGTCAATCTAGAATTAGAGCCTAGCAGTGATTTACTCACCGACGCATCACTGGCAGCGACAGACGATTTCAGCAGTGCCGAACTGATGGTAGGTTGGGATGCTGGCAGCGAAATAGAAACATCTTTCGATGATGAGGGTTCTATTACAAGCGCTGCCTGGGATGCTGGGGAAGCAGAACTTAGTTTGGATTACGATCTTACTCAAACTGAGAACGAAGATCTTCCCAGCTTTGAACTCGAACCCAGTTTGGAGTTAGGCGACAACTTCAATTTAATGGCTGAAATAGCTGAAAGTGATGCCGAGCTATTTTCTACCTCCACGGCGGCTATCATCGATGAGAATATTACAGAGTTGATGTCCGTAGTGGAATCCATCTGCCAAGATACAACTGAAAATGAGGACTTGCTAGGAGAAGCCCAAGCAGATTTTTTAGCTGACTCGCAGTTGGAAACAGATGACGATTTTCCCGAACTAAATGCATTATTGCATGAGGAAGAATCAGTCACAAATGCGATCGCCACGGCAGAAGCTTTATTAGATTTAAGCTCATCTCCAATCGTACCTGCGATCGAGACACCTACTACAACACCAAGCAGTGATGATGACTTTGGCGATTTGGACTTACTTTTGCAGGAAACTCCCAAAGTCGCGGCAGCTACTATCACAACTCCAAGCGGTGGTGACTTTGACGATCTGGAACAGCTATTACACAAGACTCCGGCGAAAACTACCAATGTAGTTGCACCTCAACCAGCCCCAGCAGCACCTCAACCAGCAGCTGCATCCCCTAGCCCTCGCCGTCCCGCCTTCGAGCAGATGATGCGCGTGCCAGTCAAGCAACTAGATAGTATTGGTAATATGGTTGGGGAGCTAGTTGTATACCGGAATAGCTTAGAGCAAGATCAAGAAAGGCTGCGACAGTTCCTCGACAATTTGCTGCACCAAGTACAGCAGTTGGGTGATGTGGGTACGAGGATGCAGGAACTATACGAGCGATCGCTCTTAGAAGCATCCCTACTCAATAGTCGTCAGGGAGGAAAATTAATTTCAGTTCCAGATGGCAATTCTGCCTCAGTAGAGGAACGGCACGCCACTGGAGTCAACTTTGACGCACTAGAAATGGATCGCTTTACAGGCTTCCATACCTTAGCGCAGGAAATGATCGAGTTGATCGTCAGGGTACGTGAGGCTTCTTCAGATATTGAATTTGTCACCGGTGAAACCGAGCAAGTAGCGCGCAACTTCCGCCAAGTGACAACCCACTTGCAAGAAGGGATCACGCGATCGCGAATGGTTCCCTTCAGTCAAATTGCCGAGCGGTTGCCTAGAGCCGTGCGTGACATTGCTCTCAAATATGGTAAGCAGGCAGAACTACAAGTAGAAGGCAACGAGACTTTGATTGACAAGGGGCTTTTGGAGCAACTCTACGACCCCATGACCCACTTAGTCAACAATGCGATTACTCACGGGATTGAAACCCCAGATGAGCGAACTGCTAAAGGCAAAGCTGCGGCTGGCAAAATTACAATTCGCGCTTTTCACCAAGGCAATCAGACCGTAATTACCGTCAGCGATAATGGAGCTGGGATCGATCCAGAAAAAGTGAAGGCAAAAGCGATCGCCAATGGGCTAATTACTCCAGCAGAAGCAGACAGCATGGATCGTTTGGATGTCTTTAACCTAATCTTCCAACCAGGTTTTAGCACCAAAGAGCAAGTAGACCAATTTGCCGGACGCGGTATTGGGATGGATGTTGTGTTGACTAGCCTCAAACAAATGCGAGGTACAATTCACACTGATTCCACTCTGGGCAAGGGAACAACCTTTACAATTCGTCTACCTCTAACACTGAGTATTTGTAAAGCACTTTGTTGCGTGAGCGATAAGGCTCGAATTGCATTCCCAATGGACGGTGTGGAACAGATGATAGACATTCCCGTGAATGATATCGTCGCTAACGCAGAAGGACAGACCTGCATTCCTTGGCGCGATTCCTTGTTGCCATTCCGACCCTTAAAAGAATTGCTCAGTTTCACTCGCCAATTAGGGAGAGGTAGCATTTATGGTAGCAGTCGCGACGATAATGCAGTTTCGATTGTGATTCTCCGTTCTGCCGACACATTCTTCGCGCTCCAAGTTGACCAGGTGTTAGGCGAACAAGAAATTGTAATTAAACAGTTTGAAGCACCTGCACCCAAGCCAGCAGGAATTGCTGGTGCTACAATTTTGGGGGACGGTCGGATCGTGCCGATCGCAGATGTATTGGAGTTAATCGATCTATCTGTAGGACGGATTCAGAAAGATGGTAGAGGTACTGTTTGGTCGCCCAGACATATTCCCGCACCGCCAATACCAGCAGCGCCAGTTAAAACAGAACCGTTAGTACTAATTATTGATGATTCGATTACCGTCCGCGAGCTGTTGTCGATGACATTTACCAATGCTGGCTATCGGGTCGAACAAGCGCGTGACGGTCAGGAAGCTTGGGACAAGCTCCGCGATGGTTTACCTTGCGATTTAGTTTTCTGCGATATCGAGATGCCAAGGATGGATGGCTTAGAGTTGCTATCGCGGATGCAAAAAGAGGAAAGATTAAGTCAACTACCAATTGCCATGTTGACATCGCGGGGTTCCGACCGTCACCGCCAAATGGCACTCCAGTTAGGAGCTAGCGGCTACTTCACTAAACCATATTTAGAAGAAGCATTGCTTGATGGCGCTCAGAGAATGCTCAAAGGTGAGGTATTAATTGCTGCTAGTGCTAGTAGTATGTAGGCAATTAAGCTAGTTTCAGTTTGCTAGAAGAGATGTGCTACGGCACATCTCTTTATTTATGTGTAGCAAAAAGTAGAGATAACGAATTTATATTCTCTCCTTCAGCTTCCTCAGCTCCCTCAGCTCTCTTGCCTCCCTGCTCCCTGCTTTCTGGTATCCTTACTCATCTCCTAAATCTTTCCAGAATTGTTGCTTATTAAATGTGTATTGCGCTCCTAAAAAAGCGACAATTTTTTCAGTATCGTATTCGGCATTTTGCAAGCAAGTAGAAGCACCAGGAGAGGGAGTTATATTAAACAAAATATTTTCTCCAACAATTTTGGCTTCTCCCATTTCAAGATGCTTAGTTTTTGTATTAACAATTTGGGGTCTGATTCCTCCATAACCTTCAGCAAATTGTAATTCGTTCAGTTGTAAAGAAGGGACTATCTTGCGAGCTTCTTTCAAAAATAGTCTTTTGCCAACTAATGGTATATCGTAAATTAAATTCCTCAAAATATATTTGAAAATGGTTGTATCTGATAGTATATTTAAAAAACTTATAATAGCATTGATACTGAATCCTGCTGTTTTAAGATAGTCTAAAACAGTAGCATATTTGCGATTCTCTAATAGTAAAGTGACTTTGGCGGTGGGACCAAATCTAGTCAGGCTTTGGTCATGAACTTCCGGATCTCCATGAATAGCAGCAAAGGGAATTTTTTTCATTTGTACGGTGTAGACTTTGCCATTTAAAACCCCTGGTGAAAAATAAAAATTTCCAGCTACGTTCAAAAGGGCATAATCTTTTCCATAACCTAGAGTTTTGGCAAATAAAAGACTATATGCTCCAGTGGCAAAAGCAACACTTTTCGCTGAAAATGTTCCTCGGTCAGTTTGTATATGGTATAAATTTTTCTCTCTTTTTAGAGACTTAACTTTTGTTGACATCATGATGTCAATTGTTTTTTTAGTTTCAATCGAGTTTTGCAAAAACGAGCGAGATAATGCCTGGAAATCTATTGTATAACCAGCTTCAGAATATAAAGCTATAATTTCTTCGTCGGGCTTTCTATCTTTAATAAGATTAGGTTCGATCGCCTCTATTTCCGGCTTTTGAATTAATTTTAATTGCGGAAATAACGATTGAAATTCTCTGTATCTATCTCGCAGTTCTTGAACTTGCTCTGCTCCAATACCTAAGACTAATTTATGGTACTTGCTATAGCTTTTTTGGCTGGTGTCGTTCCTTAAAAGATAGTTTTTGACTAAGGTTGCGGCTCGATTCACTTTTTGAGCTTTTTCTAGAGTATAGTTAGTTTCTATATCGCCAAAATGAAGCGTTTGGCTATTCATTGTTTTATGAGAATTGCATAAGCCAACTTCTGATTCTTTTTCTACTAAGAGAATCCGCTCTACATTAGTGTACTTACTTAAGCTATACAGCAAAGCAGTTCCAGAAATGCCAGCTCCAATGATAGCTACTTCATAAGGAATATTTCCAGATTGCACTGTTTGTTTGTCTCGATCTAATAACATTTCTCAGCCGTTGCGATCGCTCGTCATAATAGTTATTCTTTCATGTTAATTCATGGAGATATATTTTACACTCTACCAAAATGCTGCTATTTGTCATTGGTCATTAGTCATTTGTTAAATAGCTTAATTAAAGGATTAACAGCAGTTCCTGTCGTCCAGATAATTGTAGCTACTGGTAATTCTAGGGTGCGATCGCCGTGTTTGTATTCTACCCGTTGCGGATGCACGGCACTAATTTCAGCTTCTAACAACAATTCCACGGGTACGACATGCTGTTGTAAGGCTCGATTGGCAGAGGAGCGCAACTTATCCCGATCGCCTTTTAAAATCTCTTTACCGCGTTGAAGAATGACTACCCGGATTTCTTGTTTGTTACCACTAATTTGAGCATACCAATCGGGTAATAAGTCTGCTAAGGTAGCAGCTAGCTCTACTCCAGAACGACCATCACCCAAAACAGCAAACGTCAATAGAGTGCGGCGTTGTTCTATATCTTCTGTTTGAGTTGCTCTTTAGAGACAATCGCGTAGATGTCTCCCTAACGCGATCGCATCTTCTTAATTCTCACCTACGACTTACCCATTACCCATGACCAATTCAAAATCCACAATCTAAAATTGATTCACCAATAACTGATAACTGATAACTGATAACCGATCATATGAGCCAAGCTCTACTAGATATCGATAATCTCAAAGTTGCCTATCCACAGCAAAAAGATAGGGAAATCCAATGGGCTGTTAACGGCGTATCTTTGACGCTGCAACGGGGCGATCGCCTGGGTCTGGTGGGGGAATCGGGTTGCGGTAAATCGACTCTAGGACGGGCTGTAATGCGCCTGTTACCAACAGCTAGCCGCGTAAATGGCAAGGTGATGTTTGAGGAGCGATCGGTATTAGATTTCACACCTACCCAGATGCGGCAATTTCGCGGGGAAGCAGTAGCACTGGTATTTCAAGATCCGATGACGCGCCTCGATCCGCTGATGACGATTGGCAAGCACTGCGTGGAAACTTTAAGAGCGCACCAACCCCAACTCTCAGAACGAGAACTAAGGGATAAAGCGATCGCCACTCTCGCCGCCGTGAAAATTCCCGAAAATCGCGCTCATCAATACCCGCATGAATTTAGCGGTGGAATGCGCCAACGGGTGGCGATCGCCCTAGCTTTGATGCTCGATCCCAAACTAATTATTGCCGACGAACCAACAACTAGTTTAGATGTAACCGTAGCGGCGCAAATCTTAAAAGAACTGATGCGTCTATGTCGCGAGCGGGACATGGCTTTGTTATTGATTTCTCACGATCTGGCGCTGGTGGGAGAATACTGCGATCGCATTGGCGTAATGCACGATGGAGAATTAGTCGAAACTGGTTCTTCCCAAACAGTATTTCGGCAACCGCAACACGAATACACGCGATCGCTCTTGCAGGCGGCTTTGCATATTCATGGGGAGCAGGGAGTAGGGAGCAGGGAGCAGGGAGCAGGGG
>NZ_PYCI01000057.1:0-38547 GCF_003015105.1 Chroococcidiopsis sp. CCALA 051
GCCACCAGCCACTAGCCACTAGCCACTCACAAATGACAAATTATTGCGTTGCCTGTGCCAATTCCTGCCGAAATAAATTTAAATCTATTTGAGGATTGCCAGTATTAGTTAATAGGCGATCGCGCCATGCGGTAATCCGCTCTTGCCTTTCTTTCAAACGGGCTAAAACATGATTATTATACTTAAGATTTGTTCCTTGGAGTGCAGACAAACGATTAACCTGACTAATAATTTGACCTAACTCGCGATTCATTTTAACTGTAGTACAGGCTGTAATCTGATTGATATTAGGATTAGAACTTGTAGGAGGTTGAGGTCGATTTTCTGTTAGTTGAATTGTGGTATATTTTTCTGCTTCGATTTTCTCTTGTGTCCGTTCAAAAGCAGTATTGAATTCATTGGCATCGCGCGCTAGAAAATACTCACCTCCGCCAGCTTCAGCTATGGCTTGCAACTGCTGCTGCGTGGTTTCGTTTTCATCTAAGCCAATTACATTTACCGTAATTTCTGCCGGAGAATTGTGTAGTTCTCTGGCAATTGCTACAGCATCACCATTACAATTGTCTGTCCCATCAGTAATTAAATAAATAATATTTTGATTGCTAGCACCATCGCGATCGCTTAGAATATCGTTTAATCTTGATAGACTTGCCGTTATTGGTTTATAAATTGGTTGAAACTCAGCCTCTGAGGTGGGTTCGTTGGCTGGTGCTAAAATTAAGCTGCTCAACTGTATTAGGGAATACATAGTTTCGCTAGCAGCACATACAGTAGTTGGATCTGTTGTTGCATCGGCGCTACGATCGCCAAATAGATTAACTCCAACTTGAGTTGTAGAAGGAAATGTACTGACAAAACGAGCGATCGCAGCTTTAGCAATGTCGAATTTTGTAGTACCGCCACCTGTAAACACTCGCATAGAATCAGAAGCGTCTAACACAAATATTTTATTCTGCTGCTTCATTTTAGTAATTTTTTCTGTGGGATCTACCTTAGAAGCATTTGAGTTCGTAACCGCATCGAGATTAACTGATACAGGCTCTAAACACTCTTGATAATTTTCCCCATATTGTGCCAATAGCTGCTGGTAATAGGCTTCTGCTGCATACGGATCTTCGGTAGATCGATCTGGTTGGATTAAGTTTGTTTTAATTTCTGTAGTTTGAGTAGTAGAAGTTACATCAGAATTATTTGCGTAATTGTTCTCTTCAGCATCGCAGCCGCTGATGGCAAGCGATAAAGGGATTAATACTAAAAGTAGTGAAGCGCAAACTGTTTTTATTTTCATAATCTATCTTTGACTTACTACTTATATTTTTTGATACTTATATTGCAAGTCCTGTTGCAAGTTTACTATGGCGATCGCCCTAAGTTTGTTTATTTTTATCATTTTACTTTTTGACTGCGACTGGAGAGATCCCCCCAACTCCCCTTTTTAAGGGGGGCTATAGAAGCTTTTCTAAAACCAAATTTGAGTGAAAGACACGACGTGCAACTTTCTTTGGTTTTCCCCTTTCCCAAAGGGGGTAGGGGGGATCTGGCGAGGAGGTAACTGAGTTTTTCGCTCCTTCAACCCCCTGAAAAAGGGGGGCGATAGAAGAGCGTCTAGAAGATAATTTTAGAGAAATGGTATGAGGATAACAATTCTCGGAAATTGGGAATTATAAGTTCGTATCATCATGAGTCAGGCTTTCCAGTTACTTGTGACGACACATTTCTCAAAACTTCAAAAAATGCCTAGAAAATACGACTTTTAGGAATGAGACAGAAACGCTTAACTCGCCCCCAGCATTTACGAACAGTCAAAATAGCTTTATTTGTATTTTTACTAGTTTTTGGGCTTGTTTTATTTCAAATATTCAAACCCAAAACACACTTAGGAATCACTCAACCGCTTCCTCAAGACTCTGCTATTCAAGTTTATTTTAATCAAAATCAAGCCGCTTCTTATCAAGATCCTTATCGGCATTTTATGCGTTTAGGGGACAATTTAGAACAACAAGCGATCGATGCCATATCTCAAGCTCAATCGTCAATAGATATAGCAGTGATGGAATTTCGACTTCCTCTGGTTGCAAAAGCACTCGTTGCTAAACAGAAAGCAGGTGTAAAAGTCAGACTAATAATTGATAGTCAATATAATAAAACTTTAGCAGATTATACTTCAGCAGAAATTGCTCGTATGAAGCGACACGATCGCCGAGCTTACGAAGAACTAAAACGATATCCAATCGATGCCTTGGCTTTGTTGCGATCGCACGGCATTGAAATTAAAGATGACAGCGATACTGCCAATGGTAAAACTAGAGGCAGTGGGTTAATGCACCATAAGTTTTTAGTTGTAGATAATAAAACCACCATTATATCTAGTGGTAACTTTACAACTTCCGATTTGCATGGAGATTTTCAGGTTCCGGCAAGTCGCGGTAATCCAAACAACATGGTTGTTATTCCCAATAATACTCAAGTTGCTCAAGCATTAACAGATGAGTTTAATTATATGTGGCAGGGATTATTTAAATCTCATAAGCCTCGCAGACAACCTATAACAATTTTAGTTGGAACGGGTCACGTGACGCTGAACTTTTCACCTGCCCCTCGCACTGAAAGCATTGGCATGACTAGTAACGGTGCGATCGCTTATTCTATCAAAAATGCGAAAAAAAGCGTGCATGTTGCCGTTTTCGTATTTTCAGATCGAGAAATTAGTGATGGTTTAGCAACAGTACGAGATACAGGAGTAGAAGATATTAAAATCCTAATAGATCCAGATTTTTATCGACAATCTTACTCTAAAGCTTATGATGCAATGGGATTATGTCCGACTCGTCACAAAAAGGGTGTTAATAATATCAAACCTTGGTATCGTCCCATTAATACAGTTGGTTTTCCCAAAGCAATAACAGGCGATCGCGGCGTACACAGTAAAATGGCAATATTAGATGGCAGACAAGTCATTACAGGTAGCCACAATTGGTCGGAAGCGGCAAATTATTCTAATGATGAAACCTTAATTATTATCGATCGTCCCACAGTTGCAGCCCACTACGAACGGGAATTCGATCGCCTTTACCGCACGGCAATATTAGGAAAAGCGAGTATGCCTCAAGCAAAAGTGTGTCGTTAAATCAGTTATCAGTTATCAGTAGACCTCCTGCATGAATCAAAAAATCATGGATGTCATTCTGTTGGCGAAGCCTTCCCGAAGGGTACGCAACGCAGTGTAGTGAAGAATCTCTTAGATGTTTCGCTTCGCGTGTGGATGACAATTCAAGTATTCACGCAGGAGGTCTAGTGAATAGGGACAGGGAACAGCCTACAAATGAGCAATGACCAACAAACCAACAACCAATGACCAACTAAGCTGTTTCTGGCTGGAAGAAGGCTGTAGGATGAATGAGAAGATCGGCAGAAGAGTGTTTTTCTACCATTGCTTTACAGATAGTGCAGCGATCTAAGTCTGGGCGAGAGGGAAGTTCGTACATGATATCTAGCATTAGCTCTTCTACAATTCCCCTCAAGGCTCTTGCACCAGTTTTACGCCGATATGCTTCTTGGGCGATCGCGCGGACAGCATCTAATTCAAACTCAAGTTGAACGTTATCCATTTGTAATAGCTTTTGATACTGTTTCAAAAGCGCATTTTGTGGCTCGGTTAAAATCGCTATCAGTCCTTCTTCGTCTAAAGGTTCCAGCACTGTAACAACTGGCAATCGTCCGATTAGTTCTGGAATTAGACCGAATTTCACTAAATCTTCCGCTCCCAGATGATTTAATAAATAATCTGTTTGCCTTGTTGTAGATCTTTCTGGCGATCGCCCGAACCCCATAGATTTTTTTCCCATCCGTTGTTCGACTAGTTTTTCCACTCCGACAAAAGCGCCGCCGCAGATAAACAGAATATTTTTTGTATCAACTTGGATGCTCTCTTGATAGGGGTGTTTGCGTCCTCCTTGTGGTGGTACGTTAGCGATCGTTCCTTCTAATATTTTTAACAGTGCTTGCTGCACTCCTTCGCCCGATACATCGCGAGTAATAGAGGGGTTTTCACTTTTGCGGGCAATTTTATCAATTTCATCAATATAAATAATTCCTTGTTGTGCTGTTTCTGCATCCATTTCTGCCACTTGCAACAATCGCAGGAGGATGTTTTCTACATCATCTCCGACGTAACCTGCTTCTGTAAAAGTTGTTGCATCCACAACAGCAAAAGGTACGTCTATGATTTGTGCTAGAGTTTGAGCTAGGAGTGTTTTACCACTTCCCGTTGGTCCAACCAAAAGAATATTTGACTTTTGCAATGCCACATCATTGCGATCGCTGGACAAACGCTTATAGTGATTGTAAACTGCTACTGAAAGAACTTTCTTCGCTTGTTCCTGACCGATGACATGGTTGTCCAAGTACTGTTTTATTTCCCTAGGTTTGGGGATGGGGTAGTTGTTAGAATTAGTAGTGGTTTTTGGGGTACTAGGTTGAGGTGGAGAAGTGTCCAAGACTTCTTGACACTGTTCGATGCATTCACTACAAATGTTAACGCCCGTACCAGAAATTAGCTTATCGACTTGAGTATGGGGTTTGCCGCAAAACGAGCATCTTAATAATGAAGTGTAGTCAGGCATATTTACTTTTTCCTTGGGGTTAAAATGTATTAACTGAAATGTTTTAACTAGGAATTTGTCTTTCCATTATCGATAAAAATCCGCACAGACTTATCGAAAGGATTTCAACTAACCAATGCATTGATTCAGGGGCGATCGCAAATCCCCAAATTAGTAGAAGCGAACCAACTAGGCAGATGGCAAGTCGATGAATTTCTTCGGTCATTTGGCAACCAATCCAAGTAAAGCCGAAGCTCATAGTCCAAAAAATTAAATATGTGATATGCATAGATTAAACCTACCTAAAAAGGGAATAAGTCAAAAGTCAAAAGTTAAAAGTTAAAAGTCAAAAGACTAGTCACTGATAACTGACAACTGATAATTGACAACTAGGCAATATGCTGCAAGGTCGTTTGTTCTTCTATGTTCTGCTCGAAAATATTCTTGAGTGCTTGCAAAAACTCAAGTTCTATATACGGTTTGGTGAAGTAGGCGCTAGCACCTAATTGAGTTGCTAAACGGCGATGTTTGTCGTTACTGCGTGATGTCAGCATAGCCACGGGAATTTTGGCAAATTGAGGCTCTTGTCGCCACTGACAGAGAAATTCAAAGCCATTCATATTCGGCATTTCAATATCGCAAAGTACTAGTTGTACCGTGGGAGATTGCTGTAATTTTTCTAGTGCTTCTAATCCATCCCGCGCTGATAAAACTTGATAGCCAGCCTTTTGCAACGAAAGTGTTAGCGTTTGGCGCATCGTAGTTGAGTCATCTACAACTAAAATTGTAGGACGTTCGGTTTTATGAACAATCACTGTTCGATCGCGCCACAAATTATTTATGTTTTGTTCTTTGTCTTTTGATTGACTTTCAGTTGTCTGAATTGTATTTTGTTGCCGTTCTAGGACATATTCTAAAAGGCTGATTCCATTAATCACGGGAACTAAACTACCGTTTCCTAGTAGAGTGCAGCCATAGGTATATTTGGGAGGTGAAACGAGCGATCCAAAAGGTTTAATTGCTAGTTCTTGTTCCGCCAACAAGCAATCGACTTCTAGCGCCAATAATTCGCCCTCCCAACGTAGTAGAAGCATTGGCAACTCTCGTTCTTCTACTGTGGTTGTAATTGGAGATTGGCTGTTAGCAACTTCTAACATTGGACGGTTGTATTCTAAAAGATCCGCCAACCGATGGATTGGTATGATGTGTTCTCGCCAGCGCAACAGCTGCTGAGTCCCCGTGCGATTGATGCGATCGCTTGGCGTAGTGACAATATTTTCAATGCTGTCAGATGGCAACGCTACGGTAGTTTTCCCCGTAGAGCAAACAACCAAATTCGCGATCGTCAACGTGAGAGGCAAGCGTAGAATAAAGGTCGTACCTTCACCAGGGAAGGAACTGACGCTTACAGAACCGCGCAGCGATCGCAGTTGAGAACGGACAACATCCAAACCCATGCCACGACCGGAAAGTTCGCTAACGTGGTGAGTGGTAGAAAATCCTGGCTCGAAGATAAATTCTAGCAACTGCTCCTTAGAGGCGCTGGCTGCTTCTATTGGCGACAACCAACCCAACTCTACGACCCGGCTGCGAATTTGTCCCAAGTTTAGACCCCGACCGTCATCTCTAACTTCAATAATTGTTTGATTGCCTTTGTAATAAGCACAAATCAGAATTTCTCCGTTTTCCGGCTTACCTTGCTGTTGGCGGATCTCAGGCGATTCGATGCCATGAGCAAAGGCATTGCGGAGTAAATGCAACAGCGGGTCGTAGAGTTTTTCCAAAATTGCCTTTTCTACCTGTACCTCTGTTCCTCTCAGCTTCAAATTGACAGGCTTGGAGTAAGTATGAGACATATCCCGCAGCATCCGAGAGAACCGCTTGAGAACTTCACCCAAAGGGAGCATTCGCGCTCGCATTAACTCATCTTGGAGTTGGGAAAAAACCTGTTGCTTCCGCTCTAATATTTGGCTCGATTGCTCGGCAAATAAAGCAATATCCTCTACAGCCTCTTCCAATTGGACAATTTCTTCTAGAATTCTTTGTAAGAGAGGGTGAACCGCTCCATAACGATCCATCTCTAGAGGATCGAAGTCAGTTGTAATTGGTAGTTGGTAGTTGGTAGTTGGTAATTGGTAATTGGTAGTTGGTAATTGGTAATTGGTAGTTGGTAGTTGGTAGTTGGCAATTATTCTCCCTTGTCCCCCTTCGCCCCCTAATCCCCACTCCCTTCGGTCGCGGGGACCCCGAGTTCCCCCTTGTCCCCCTTGTCCCCCAGCTTCCTGCTCCCTGTTCCCTGCTCCCTTGTCACCCTCAGTTCTTCTCTCTAGCTGACCGATCAGTTCTTGAAAGTGAGCAAAACGGCGGAGTAACTCTTGGGCTGAGTTTTGGGTTTGCTCGGTTTGCAGGGCAATGGAGTTACGATTGACGACTAATTCACCCAATAACTTATGCATCCGCTCTAATCGGCTTAATTCTACCCGCGTAGAAACAGCAGCCGCTATCTGCGGTTCCTCTATGTAAGAATTGATACTTCCTACTTTAGGGCGATCGCCCTCTATTTTGCTTTGAGAAATTTCAGTCGAGTGGGATAAGGACTGAATCGGCGATAAATTTGCCGCAGGGGAAATAGTTAGGGAATGAGCATCTGATTCGATCGCGCCATTGGAATCATCTTCAGTTTCAGTGACGAAAATAATTCCAGGGTCGATCGCCACTGCTTCTATTGGTGCTGTCTCGTCGCCAAATAACAGCTCGTCTAATAAAGGCGAGAATTCTGACTCTGGGTTAGGAACCAAATCGACGCTCTTTTCTGTTAACGCACAAAGGGCAGCAGACGGACTCCCCCCACTAGTGCGATCGCCTGCTAGTACGGCAGTTCTGCTATTGTGAAAATCGGCTAGGGCAACTTGAATAATTTCTCTAGCGCGATCGGGATAGGTGTCTAGTGCAGTTAAGGCTGTTTGGGCGATCGCCCCAAATCCTGGTAAATTCAACAGCTCCGCAAATCCAGCAAAGACTTCTGCCTGCGCCCGTAATTCTCCAACCACCTCGAAATCTTGGGGGTTGGCAACCACAGCCGCCAATCGTTCCAGTCCTTGCACAACATCAGTTTCAAAGATTGAAGCTACCAAATCGACCCCAAGTTCTGAGGACATGGGCATATAGCGATCGATCTGAGCTAAAGCATCTCCTAAACGTTCTTCTATTTGATTAAATACGGGTTCGGCTACTGCTAATGTTGCCGCACAGTCAATGCTGCCGATGGTAATTTGTTGCAGTAGGGGGACGCGCAGACAATCATAAGCTTGCAGTAATAAACCTTCTAACTCTGAATCTATTGCTACAGAGCGGTTGTACAAAGCCCGAAAAACATCTTCTAAACGGTGGGCAACAATTTTAATTGGCTCTAAATCCAAGCAAGCTGCACCACCTTTAAGAGAGTGAGCTGCACGCATCAAATCGTGAATGCGTTCGTGCGTGCGCTCTTGCTTCAGACTAAGCAAGCCTGCTTCAATCTCCTGTAGCAGCTCTGGCACTTCTTCAATAAACAGACGGTAAGCTTGGTCGCGAATGTCGGGAGTAATTAGCATGGCTAGAGGGAAGAAGACAAGGGGACAAGGGAGACAAGGGGAACAAGGGAGAAAACAATTCTAGTCACTAGTCACCAGCCACTAGCCACTAACTAACTTTGAATTGACCGACGCTGGCTTGGAGCGATCGCGCGACGGTTGATAATTGTTGGAAGGAAGCGGAGACTTCGGTTGCAGTTAGGGAGGTAGTTTCGGCGATCGCGGCGACTGTGGCGATGGTTGTCGTGGCTGCTTCTGAGTCTTGAGATTGCTCGATCGCAGCTTGGGCAATTGCCCCTACGAGTTGATGAATGCGATCGCTGGCGGTGGTAATGTGGTTTAAACTCTGACGGGTATCGTTGACGAGTTGAGTCCCGATCGCTACCTGTTCTGTGCCGATTGCCATTGCTGTAGCAACTTCATTGGTTTCCCGTTGAATTCCCGAGACGAGCTTTTCAATTTCTGCCGTTGCTTTGGCTGATTGTCGGGCTAGCGATCGCACTTCATCGGCAACAGCGGCAAAGCCACGTCCTTCTTCCCCTGCTCGCGCTGCTTCAATGGAAGCATTCATAGCGAGCAAGCTAGTCCGCTCGGCAAAGTGAGCAATTAAATTTACCACTTTGTAAATCTTTTGCGATGACTCTCCCAAACATTTGATCTTCTTGACGGTTTCGGCAACAGTCCCCCGAATTGTCAGCATTCCATCTACGGCTCGATCCATTGCTATATCGCCAGATGCGACTGTCTCCATCGCTTGGCGCACGTCTATTTCTGCGCGTTTGGCGTTATCGGCAACAGTATGGGCAGAATCAGCCATCGCTTGAATGCGTTCCAAAGCAGTGACAATCTCTGTCGATTGCTGCCAAGCTCCTTGCGAGAGGGCTTGGATTAACGGCTCGTTACTGCTAATTGCTGCATCGACTTGTTTGGCGGCTGTTTGTGCCTGTACCGCAATTTCTTGCAAGCTTTCGACTGTAGAGTTGTAGGAGTCAGCGATCGTGCCGATTTCATCTTCTGTGACTCTGGCGCGGATTGTCAGGTCGCCTTGACTAATTGGATCGACTTCAATTAGCAAATCCAACGCTCGTCTTTGCAACTGTTCTTTGGCATTTTTCTGTTGTTCCAAAAGATCGGCACGCTCTAACGCCAATCCTATTTGAGTTGCAATCTGGGCAAAGAAATCAACCTCTACTTTCTGCCAGTGACGCGGAACGTTACACTGATGCACGACTAGCAAGCCCACACAGCGATCGCCGAGCGAAATCGGTGCAGCTAGACTGGATTTGACGGCAAGTGCTGTTAGCTGTTGCCAGTACTCATCGCTCGTATCTGCCGGTCGGATCTGAGAAATGACTTCGACTTGACCTTTTTGATATTGTGTGTATTGCTCTAGGGCATAGTTTTCGATGTTTTTACCCAGTATGCGAGTTATACCTGCGCTTGCGGCTTCGACAACGACGCTACCATTGCGATCGCCATCAAACCAATAGACAATTGCGCGGTCGGTTAGCAAAGCGCTGCGGGTCTCGGCTACAGCGGTGTTGAGAATAGCTGGGCAGTCGATCGCGCTACCAATCTTCACGGTAACATCTTTGAGTAGTTGCGATCGCCTTGCTTCTGCTGCTTTGAGCTGCACGAGTTCCTCTAGCTGCTTCGCCATGCTGTTGATGCTAGTCTCTAAAACAGCCATTTCAGCCGTGCCACGGACTGCCACGCGAGTATCTAATTTACCTAAACCAATTTGAGCCACAGCCCTAGCAGCATTTAGAATTGGATAAGTTGCCCGCTTAGCCAAAACTGCGGCGATCGCGGCGATCGATAGGGCAGCTACTCCAGTTCCCAACCAGAGAACTCGGCGTAGTTCTAGTAAAGGTGCAAAGGCGCGATCGACGGGACGAGAAACCACCAATCCCCAACCTGGTTCTGGTAGTCCATCCAATTGACCGATCGGCGTGAAGCTCATCAGTGCATTCTCACCATCGTTTTTGTCCCACGCGACTTGAGTTGAAATTAGCTTGTCTTCGTGCTTGGGCTGGTCTGTAGTCGCAAGGGCTAAAACCTTGGCGCGCAAATGCGGCAAATCGCGAAAATCTTCTCCCATGTAATGCCCGACTAGCCCAATTTCATCAGCCGCAAAAACATTCCCGTCAGCTCCAATCAGTTTGTATTCCCATCCTTGCGCTTCAATATACTCAAAGGTTTCGTTTAGATGAGTCAACGGCATCCGCAAGCGAACAACTCCTACGAGCTTATTTGTTTCTATATCTTTAATTGGAGCTACAACTTCTAAACTAATTTTGCCGGAGGTAGGCGCAATTTTAGGATTGTTAACTGCGGGAGTTCCAGTCGCGATCGCCCGCCGAAAATATTCGCGATCGCTATAGTTTTCCGTGCGCTTAAACGGCTGCGTTGACTTGGATTGAAAGATTAAATTTCCTTTGAGGTCGAACACGACGATACTGTCATATCTACCGCTACGTGCCTCGACAAAGCTATCTAACAGCGCAATTTTCTGTCCTTCAGTCGCCGCTGCCCTCAGCTTAGAATTTGCCAACATGGGAGAATTACCAATTGTCTCGGCATCATCGATTATTTGCTGCGTCGCCATGCCAATGCCGCGCCGAACATCAAGCGTGCGGTTTTCCTGCTCGGCAATAATTTGCTGCTCTAGGGAACTATTGGCTATGGTGTAGGCAACGCCGCCAACAGTTGCGACTGGAATAGCACCAATCGCGATCGCCAAAATTGTTGCTTTATGTTGCAAACTCAAACCTTTCCAGAACCGCAAACCCCTAGATAGTGAAAACTGCCAAGGCGAGTTTGGCTTTGTTGATGGCGATTGGCTCGCTTTTTCAGGTGAATCTGGCGCTACTGCCGAAACTCGCTCCCACTGAGGCGAGATGCGATCGCGATCGGGGTTTGGCGGATCGAGTTTGAGAGTTGACTGCGACATGAAATTTACCTCATGGCTGTAGAGAAGAGAGCTGGGAGATGGGGGAGCTGAGGAAGCTGAGGAAGAAAGAAATTTAAAATCTTTACACCCCACGCACCACGCACTGATAACTTTGTACAGACGTTACATGTAACGTCTCTACACTGATAACTGACAACTGACAGCAGCAACGATCGCTTTGACCGATAAAATTGCTGTCATTTCGCTATCGCCGTTTAACTGATATCCGCGCACGAAGGGAGCGAAGGAACTGGAAACAGCAGTAAATGGCGGCGGTTGGATTGTGTCTGGATTGCACCATTCGATATCGTCAATTCGCTCGATAACTAAACCGATGGTTTGGGTTTCTGCTGTCGGTGCGGGTAGGCGATCGCATTGGTTAGCTTGCAAGACAACTGCTGTATAAGTTGGAACGTTGCTGGTTTGGTAGCGATCGCCAGCAGTCAGCCCGACTAATTCAGCTAAATCGACCATCCAGAGAATTTCACCCCGCCAGTTGTAAACTCCCATGACCCAACTTGGCATGTGCGGGATCGGGACGATCTGTTCCGCAGACAGCTTCAAGATTTCTAGCAACTGAGTCACGGGAAGCAAGGCTGCTGTGTCTGATTCGAGGTAAAAGCGCAGAAATTGCTCGTCAGCATCGGTGAAAGTTACTCTTTCTGGTGATGCCTCCTGGGAGTCTAACTTTGGTGACTTGGATACCATAATTGTCTCGCCTCACACGTTAGGTTCAAACCATGAGAGTTGTTTCACCGTGTGAAACCAATAGCAGTTGCTTCACAGTGCGAATAAATTCTTCTGGCGCTACAGGCTTCGGTAAGTAAGCGTCTGCTCCTTGCTTTAAGCCCCAGAATTTATCCATGTCAGTTCCTTTTCTCGAACAGAGGATAACAGGGGTATTTTTGGTGGATGGGTTAGCTTTTAAAGCACGGCAGAGTTCAAATCCACTCCGACCTGGCAAGACAACATCTAAAATAATGATGTCAGGCTTGCAGTCACTCATTTTTTCCAGAGCTTCTTCTCCGCTCTTAGCAACCAAGACGCTGATCCCGCCTTGTTGCAAATAGCTGGCGATCGCTTCCCGCTCGGTCAAACAATCTTCTATAACGAGGGCAATATCCATAGAATTCACCAAAGATTGGCAATTAGCGAGCTTGCGGTTAGCGATTCGCAACGAGCGACTAGCGATTAGTAACTGCTCTGTGCTTCCTGCTCCCTGCTCCCTGTCCCTAAACTTAGCAACAGTTTTTCATTCCCTGGCTACATGCTTGCGCCAGATAAGTTAGACTCTTCATTCGCAACAACACCAACTGCTCGTAGAAAGGATTGAGCTTACATAAGGGTGGAACGTGCAGCAGACTGCGATCGAAAAATCGAATGTCTCGCTCGAAGGGACAACTTGCTGGAATCACGCGACAGACAAATCGAGCCGTTTTCGGGCGACGAATCTCGATAGATTCTAGTTTTTGTTGAGTTGGCTGTATTAAACTTTGCCAAAGTTTGTTGGTGTTTGCTGTGGTATTCATGGTTGTTGGTAATTGGTAATTACTTCCTTGTCCCCCTTGTCCCCTTGTCCTCTCTTACCCCTGCTCGTACGCTCCTTATACACTGTGTTTGAGATGTTTGTGAATTGCGCCTAGAACTCGATCGGGATCGATGGGCTTGCCCAGAAAATCTGAGGAACCGACAATTTTAGCTCTGACGCGATCGATAATGCCATCGTTTCCAGTGAGGATGACAATTGGCGTGTGCTGGAAGCAAGAAAGCTGACGCAGACGGCTGCAAAGTTCGTATCCGTTAATATTTGGCATCATCAAATCAAGAAAGATGAGATCTGGTTTGATGGCTAGCAAAACTCCGATCGCCCGCAGTGCATCATTTACGCCAACAAATCGATAGTTAGCTGTTGTCATCACTTTTTCCATGATGTGGCAAATCCAAGAACTGTCATCTACACAAGCAATTAACGGTGCTTGAGTATCATGAGGTGTAGGTGATGAGAGAACCGGAGCGGCAAGATCGGGAATATTAATCAACTCCACAAACCCTGACTGAATATATGGCAGGAGAGAACGCAGTGCTGAGTTGACATCTCGCTGCATCTGAGCGGCAATATCCCGTAGCGTATGTTGTCCGTCTAGTAGCTGGCTCAAGGCTTGATAAGCTGGAGCCGAGATGCTGTGTTGCAATTCTGCCGATTGTTTAATAACTGGGGCGCTGTTGGGAGAATAATTGAGTCTGTTTGCTTGCCAAGCTTGCCACAATCGTTCGACTTCGGCGATCGCTTGAGCGGCATCGATCGCAACTACGGGAGTCAGCTTGCTGCTACTGGGCTTGAGTTCGTAAGCAACCTGTACTGCTTGAGTCACATCAAACAAAACTTCGATAATGACCGACCAGGCAAATCTTGCCATTTGTTCTGGAGTTATCTGCTGCCGTTCGAGCCATGAACTCAATAACTGATACTGCCAGCAGACGCTAGAACCTTCAATCGAAGTCGTAGCTAGTTGATTCTCCCATGATTCGTTGGATAGCGAGCGATCGCTTGCTATTTGAGGTAAGTGTGTTGCGAGATTCCGTCTCCATCGCCTGACTGGATGTTCTCCACCAGTAGCGTAGATAATCAAACCTCGGTGAACGTGCAGAATCCATTTTCTACCGCAGGAGTTTGTCAGAATCAGTTGACCGTTAAACCGCAACTGCTTCAAGGTTTCAAACAATTCAACCTGCTTTGAGGGCGTAAAATCCCGAATTAATGGAGCATCGCTTCGTCTAGTTAGCAGGGCATCAACTGATTTTTCAAGAATGCTGTTATTCATTGCCTGTTCCTGCAATCTGTTTTTTCTTACTCTTGGGATTTGTTGACTACCCTGCGTTGAGGATACAATGCATTAAAGATATAAAAGGACGCAGTAGTATTTAAGACTTTTATTCTCTTCTGCTAGCACCTTAGTGTATAAAGTAAGCCACAAAAGGTGACAAAACTGGGACAAACTTGTCATCCGTCATTGGTCATACCATTTTACTAAAACTGCAATACAGACAAGTTCCTATAACCCACCTTTTTAAGGGGGGATGGGGGATCTTTTCTGCCTTAATCAAAAAATTATTGACTTCTGACGTTAAGTACGGGCGGGTTTAAGGGAAAAACTCTTTGTTTTTCCACAGCAATCTTCAAAAAACTCGCCCCTACAACTTACAACCTACGATTTCTTATGGGTCTTGCTTGAGACGATAACCTACACCGTAAGCGGTTTCAATGGGATCTCCGGGCGAACCTGCTAATTTGAGCTTCTGACGCAAACGTTTGACCAAAGCTTTAACTGCATCTTCATCCGGCGGTTCGTCGAAAGACCAAAGATTTTCTAAAATTGCACTACGACTGAGAACCTTAGAGCCGCTTCGCATGAAGAGTTCTAATAAGCGATACTCTTTTGGAGTCAGTCTGAGGGGACAGCCTTTATAAGTCACTTCCCGCGTGTTTACATCCAAAGATAAATTGCCACTTTTCATTGCTGGAGGTAGGGACGAACCACCTCGGCGTAATAAAGCGCGGATACGTGCCGATAATTCTTGCAGTTTGTATGGTTTGATCACGTAGTCATCTGCACCCGCATCGAGTCCATTGACGCGATCTTCGGTTGCATCTCTGGCTGTTAACATCAAGACTGGCATTTGATAGCCTTGAGTCCGCAACTGGCGACAAAGGCTTATGCCATCCATTTTAGGCAGCATGACATCAATCAGAACTAAGTCGTAATCAAAAGACTTGACAAAATCCCAACCAGCGTGACCATCAGCGGCAACATCAACGACGTAATGTTGGTTGCTGAGTGCTTCTGCAAGTAACTGATTGATGAGTTTATCGTCTTCGACTAGTAACAATCTCATGATGGTATGTCATTCCAAAAACAGGTTAGCAAGGGTGAACCTACTTCTCAGAAGGTTGTCAGGTGGCGATCGCTCAAACTAATTCTTTGCTCAAATTAATTCTCGGACTAGTTCATGTTACAGGTAATTGCTGCGACGAGAAGTAAAGAAAACTGAATTTCCTTGTCAAAAACTATACACTGAAGGACAGAATGTAAGGTATCGGCACGATTTAAGCGGTTTTTCGCGGTAAATCGAGAACGTTACCACTAGCAGGGCGCAGCACGCGGGCGCAGGGGGCAAATTGGATGATATGTTCGAGGTTACGAACAATTGTGACGCAGATAGCATCTAAGGGCAAGTCATTGGCATCGCGACCGAAAGGTTCTTCAATTTCTGCCCCTACTTCATTGATACCTAAGTAGAGAAAACTCATAAAGGCAAGGATCGGTGCTGTCCACCACTTGATACCACCAACTAGCTGAAAAGGTAAAAGCAGGAAATAAATCCACAGCAAAGCATTGAGAGTAACGGTATATACCAAGGGAACGGGAGTTTTGAGAATGCGTTCGCAGCCACCTAAAATGTCTACCATATCATCTAATAGTTCGTGCAAGGATGTCAGCTGAAAAATGTTTAGGCGTTGGCGCTCGAATTGATGTTGCAAATAATCCCCAATCCAATAAGCAATTTCTAAGGGAGCGTGATTGACACTTTGCAGTTGATGATATTGTAACGGTGGCATCATCGGCTCCAATTCTGAATTCATTGGTTCTCGCCGTAGGTGGATTTTCATTGCCACAGCAAAGGCAGCAACTAGATAGACAGCAGCACTTTTTTCGTCTCGCTCTTGCGGTTCTCGTTGTTCGATTGTAATTGAGATTCCCCGTGCTAAATTGCGCGTAGTATTTACCATTGAACCCCAAAGTTTGCGCCCTTCCCAAAAGCGATCGTGGGCTGTATTGGTGCGGAACACTAGGAGTAGGCTGAGAATGACGTTAAAACTAATAACGACATTTTGAATAATTTTACTATCACCAAAGAAAGCAGGCAACTTTCCATAATGATCGAGTACAGAAATTAGTAAGCCGTAGCTTCCACACGCGATTACCCAGGGCAGAATTCCATGAATGACAGAAATTAAAAGTCTTTGAGTAACTTGCAGCCAGTGTAATTGCTCTCCGGTATAGATTTGAAACTTTTCGCGAAACGATCGCAAGGCTACTGATTTACGGTGATGTGACTGCGATCGCTTGACTGAAGCAAATTTCTGCGAGCGATTTTGGCGACTGCGAGCCTTTTTACTGATGGGAAAAATCATCAACTCAACCTCATTCTACGAGCATTTTCTAGCACCAATGACACAAATTTAATCGTTCATCTCTTTCAAAGTCGCTACCGTTGACGGTGACATCCGACTGAGGGAACGGAAAACCCAATACTTAAAAATTGTGGCGAGAATGACCGGAACTGTGGCGATAAATAGAAAGATTACACCGCGATTTGCTGCAATTCCTAAATGGCTAGATAGTCCTTCTAACAAAACTTCCCAACCATGAGGAGAGTGAAACCCGACAAAGATATCGGTAATCAGAATAATTGAGAAAGCCTTAGCACTATCACTCAAGCCAGTCACAATATTATCCATAAATGACTTGAGCATCATAATATCTTTACGTCGCCATACTAACACTAAAGCAAAAGATAAAACAGCGATGATATCAGCAAAAACATTACTAACAGCGTTGTTGCTACGATGACGAAATTCCTGAGAAATTTCAGTTGCTTTATCTTTGACCTTTTCTTCAATTGCTTCTGAAGTTAGTGCAGGTGCTGCACCCATCAAACGTTCTAGCTTGAGTTCTTCTTCAAAGGTTTGCAGTTCTTTGAGTGCCTCTTCTTTCATTTCAGAGTTTAAGAAGACTGGCGTAACTGCTTCGTTTCTCACGCGATTGACAATTGGTTGCACCAAATAAAGTTTGGACACTTGCTGAGTTATTAAAGGAATCAAAATCAACAATGCCAGTAACCTAATGGCAACGACAGTCTTTTTTTGCGATCGCCGAAATGATTTGACAACTTCTGCTTCTGCATTTGGGTCAAGCTCATTCTTGATCTTATTAATTGTTCGCTCAAGAGAACGCGGTAGAACTCCAGCTTTGACTTGCGGTTCGGCATTTTCTGGAGCTGAATTTCTAGAATTTTTGCGATGGAGTTGCCTCGATCTAGATTTTTCCGGGGCGATCGCTTGTTTCACCTCAATGACTTGAATTGGTGGAGTGGGTAGCTGGGATGAAGTATTGGCTGGTAGATTATTTGAAAAGGGAACTAACGCCGATGCTTGCGGTTCGAGGGTGTATTTTGTCAGAGTTCCTTCGGTAAAAAAGAGTCGCATCAGGTGATCTTGTCCCAAATTTCCCTGCGTAGAACTGCTCGTATTAAACTCCTTCATTTGCTGTTTGAGTATACTTAAATGCTTCTCAAAATCAGCTTGCACGCTAGTAGGAATTTGAGCCTCGTTAGCGGTTGATACAGTTACTTTACCACCATGAAAATATCGGTCTTCAATCGATTTGATGCTCAGTGCGGCTTGATAAGCTTGTTCTAGCGATCGCTCTGGCGTACCAAAGATTTTTCCTTTGAGTTGAGAAAGGGGGTCTGTGGATTTGTTGAAGAAGGTAGAAGTCATGCTGCAACTGGGGTGTTTGGAGTACATTTTGGACTAAATTCTGCGTGAGGCGATCGCTGTTACCTGAAACTCTTTTATAAGCGATCGAACACTGCTTTTGGATGCCAATGAGTACGGCTGGGATGGGAACTCGTGTAATAAATGTGACTGTGGGGCAAACGATGTCTTGGTTGCGTAGTAATGTCATCAGTATGCTACTCGTCAAGGATCGTAACTGTTCGGGACAGTGCATACTCATCCCTCAGTCCTCCTCTCCATACTTGCAGGGTGAGTGTTTAGGCAACAAGTTTTAGCAGAGGGTGTTTGCCTTTTTGACAGGAGTTAATTTGACGGTAGCTATTTTGATAGCGGTGACTCTGAGCAACAATGGGTAAATTTTCTACATCCGACTGGCTAGTAATTATTGCTCCAGCAGGGATATGTTTTTGATTGGGAATGCCAACAGCCATAGACAGTGGTTGACGCGATGCTGCTTGACCGTTGGTGGTAACTAATTTCAGTTTAGGTGTCATGGTGAAGTGAGTAGTGAGTGGTGCGTGGTGAGTAGTGCGTAGGGGATCAATTCCGAATTCCGAATTCCGAATTCCGAATTCTTAACTATGCTGCTTTCAATTGCTCGGCATTACCAATGCCTTGATAGCCAGTGGCTAGCTGCGTGTTGACGTGAACCACGGCTTGATTGAGGAATCTGAGGGGATATTCGTTAGTAATTAAGGGTAAGTTGTCAGCAGCTTCTTGTGTAGTAATCAGAGAACCTGCGGGGACGTATCTGCCATCGGCGATATTAACTCCCATGACTAAAGCTTTGGGTTCGATAACGCAGTTATTGCCGACTGTGGCTCGAAATACTAAAGATTGCATTCCGACAAAAGTATCAGTACCAATGCTGGCTGGACCGTGGACTTGACATTGATGCGCCAGGGAAACGCGATCGCTGATGTATACTCCATAGAAGTTACCTTCAACTTCTACGACAGCCTCATGCACCATTTCACCATTGACATGAGTTTCTAAAGCATGAAGCACTACGCAATCTTGTACGTTGACATCATCTCCTACCCAGATCGGTTGTCCTTCATCACCTCGTACTGATGCTGCGGGAGCTACCATCACTCGCTTGCCAAGATAAACGTTACCAATTACGGCAGCTAGAGGATGAATGTAAGCGGTAAAGTCGATTTTTGGCGAATTTTGTTCTTGATTGAAGGATGCCAGCACATTAGCGTGAACGTTAGCAGACTGCTGGGTGCGATCGCTTTTGATAGAGAAGATGTTGCTCATGGGATTACCTCTTTCGTGGTTTGACTTGGGAATTTCCTTATGCATGTCATAAGTTAAACCAATAAATGTAATAAACCTGGAATAAAAAAGTGACAAAGTTGAGACAAAGTTGAGAATAGGTGAAAAAGCGCTTTATCTCGCCAAGCGGAGAATCTCGCTAGTTGAGTTTTTCTCGTCTCATGTACTTTACAGACACGGCATTTGAACCAAGGCAAGTATCTCAGCGTTCTGACATCTCACTTTCTCATCTACGCCATAGTTCATTTGAAGAACTATCAATGACTTCATGACTAATAACTCATGAACGACTTATACTAATTCTGTTTATCTCTGTACTAAATGAGATCCCCCCAACCCCCCTTAATAAGGGGGGTTGGGGGGATCTCTTGTTGCGTAGTTTTGAAAAAATTTGTCTCTT
Organism: Chroococcidiopsis sp. CCALA 051; assembly: GCF_003015105.1. NCBI lineage: Bacteria > Bacillati > Cyanobacteriota > Cyanophyceae > Chroococcidiopsidales > Chroococcidiopsidaceae > Chroococcidiopsis > Chroococcidiopsis sp. CCALA 051. The sequence continues at coordinate 19,388 of NZ_PYCI01000057.1, forward strand.
GTGGCTTAACGGAGGCAGTAGATAACTGAAGCCTTGTTATGAAAAAATGAGATCTTTCTCATAAAGTCTTCATGTTAAGTTCACGATCGTAATGTAATATTGAAGTCGCTGTTTTATTACCTTTTTTACACTATTCTCATGTACGATTCAAGTTGAAATAAAACACATCGCATCTCATTTTCTCTAAAAATTGAGAGCGATATCTAATTGAGTTGAGGTAAGCATAATTATTCAATGTTTCAATCATTACGCTGGTTATTTTTACTAACTTATTTATTAGTAATGTCCGCTATATTTGGCGCGTCTAGCACAGCTATTTACATCTTTGTTAGCCGTAGTCTAGAACAACAGTTAAACGATCGCTTACAGATTTTGGCTGAAGCTGCTATTCCTAGTTTGCGAATCATCAAAAGCCGAGGAATTCAAAGGTTAGATGACGAGCTTCCTTGGCAAGAGTTATTTCGCCACAATCAAAGCCTCGAATGGTTTAATCCTAAAGGTAAACTCTTAGCAAAAGAGGGAAAATTTTTTGCTAATTCTTCATTGTCGCAAGCCTTAGCTGATGGTTTACAAGAGGGCTTTCCAATCCTACAGCAACAAGGACAAGTTCGGACTTTTTCTATTGCTGTTTATACCGAAGAGCGAGATAAAACCACCTTACGCTTAGAAGGATATATTCGCGCTAGCGAGTCTACTCAAGATTTGATCTGGAAGTTAGATCAACTGCGATCGGGTCTGATTGTGGGAGGAGTCACAGTATTACTATTAAGTAGCATTAGCGGTATTGGTTTAACTTGGCTCACACTTCAGCCAATGCAACGCAACTTAAGGCGATTAAAACACTTTACTGGAGATGTAGCGCACGAACTACGCAATCCCCTAACGGCGATTAGTACTACAGTAGATTTGTTACGTAATAGTCCAGAAGAGTTAAGTTTAACTCAGGTGAGAAAGTTAGCAATTATCGATCGCGCCAACGAGCAAATCATTCATTTAGTAGAAGATTTACTATTTTTATCTAGGGCAAATATCGCTAGCGATCGCCTCGATCGCGATTTTAACTTTGCACCGATTCGCTTAGAAGAGTTACTACAAGATTTAGTCGAACGCTTTGAACCACAAGCTCAAAGTAAGCAAATTCAATTCACCCCGCATTTACGTACTGGTATAGTCGTGAAAGGTGACAGCCATAAACTCAGCCGCTTATTTTCTAATCTTCTAGATAACGCACTCAAGTACACAACCGACGGGGGAAGAGTGGCGTTATTTTTAGAACAAGAGCAGCGATTTGCCGTGATTCGGATTGAAGATACGGGAATTGGTATTCCACCAGATTCGTTACCACTCATTTTTCAGCGCTTTTGGCGAGCCGATGCAGCTAAATCTGAAAAAGATGGTTTAGGCTTAGGGCTAGCGATCGCACAAGCGATCGTCCAACAGCACAAAGGTGAAATAAAAGTCAGCAGTAGATTAGGTGCTGGTAGCAGCTTTCGCGTGTTGCTACCACTAGATGCTCAGGCGTAAATCGCATAAAAAACGAAGAGACGTTACATGTAACGCCTCTACATTTAGATGATGAATTACATTTTGACTTTTAACTTTTGACTTTTGACTTTCCTAATAGCCGCCTTCTTCTTCGTATTCTGGTTGCTTGATTTTCTTGGGAATATTCAAAGGCTGCGGTTCCTCATCTTCTCCCCAAGCGTCACCGTCGAGATCTTCGTCAAGATTATTTGTTGGTGCGTATGGCTTTGGTTCAAACGGCTGGGGTTCGGGGTAGCGGGGTGGAGGTGCAGGCGTATAGCGATCGCTTCCCGACGCTTCACTCCAGTTTTCTTCTTCCTCTAAATCGCGATCGTATCTGTTGGGTTCGTACTGCTGGCGGCGTAATGGCTGCTGTTCGATCCGAGGTTGGACTGTTTCATACTCATATTCATCCTCGTCCCAAGCTTCCTGTACCGCAGGTTGAGTTGTCTTTAAAGGTTGGGCTTTTGGTGCTTGCAACGGTACACCACTTCCTAGCTGGTTTTCCGGTCGCACTGCTGTGGGAGTATAGTACTCGTCTTCTTCTTTCTCCCAAGGTGCTTTACCAATACCAAGCCTTTCTAACACCCCAACACTCAAACGATTAATTCTTTCTTCAGCGCCTTCAAATACAATTAGCCGATTGGGTCCACTGCTGACAACTTCTTCGATTGGTAATTCATAAGTACTAATTACCTGGTCAGGGATCTGGGGTAAACCCAGCGAAGCGATAATTAAAGAATGGATTTTGCCTGTTTGAGCGTTAAATGTAAAGCCACGCACTCGCCCCAAGGGTTGACCTGTTTCTGTAATGACTTCACAATTAACTAAGTTGCTGTAAATCTCTACATCAATATCTTCGATCGCGTCTTCGTTCTCCACCAAAATCACATCGCCGATTTTGCTGATGCTGCTCAGGTACATATAACGCGGTACGCTAGCAAAAGCGATCAGGTTGTCTCGCAAACCAAGAGCTACAACCTCCCTGCGATCGATATCTACCCATAGTTGGCTGACAACTCCTAATACTTTGGCGTTGTCATCCGCGATCACCTTTGTATTTAAGATGTCGGAGCGTTTAATAGTGTTTTCAGAGGTCATTGCTTTGCGGAGTCCCGATCTCGAATCAGGGTTAACGGTTAATACTTTCTAACGATCGATACTATTATGATGGAATCCTCAACCAAAGTTGTCTGAGGGTTACAATTTTATGCCTAAAACTTGCGTGTAAGCTCCTCGCGCTTGCGTTACTCCTATTGTACGTTCGGCTGATTCTATCATGGGTCGGCGCAGACTCACGACAATAAACTGTGCTTGTTTAGCCTGCTGTTCGATCATTCTAGCTAATCGTTCCACATTTGCCCCGTCTAGGAACATATCTACCTCATCAAAGGCGTAAAAAGGTGATGGGCGATACCGTTGTAGGGCAAAGATAAAACTCAGCGCCGTGAGTGATTTTTCTCCCCCCGACATAGAAGCGAGACGCTGTACGGGTTTACCTTTAGGATGTGCAACTAAATTAAGTCCACTGGTAAATGGATCTTCTGGATTATCGAGTTGCAGAAATCCATCCCCATCCGATAAAGTAGCGAAAATAGATTGAAAGTTTTCATTCACCGCATCAAAAGCTTCTTGAAATGCTCGTTGGCGTAAGGTGGTAAAGTTTTCAATCCGCAATAACAATTCAGTGCGTTCGGCTTCTAGGGTCAATAATTTTTGACTCAATTCTTCTAAGCGAGCGTTAGTACGTTCGTATTCTTCTAACGCCAACATATTGACAGGTTCCATTGCTTCCATCCGCTTGACAAGCGATCGCAATTCTTTCTGCAATTGTTCCAAATCTACCTTATCCGGTACTTCTGGTAGGGGATTAGGAATTTCGGCGGCTTGGGTTTGAATCTGCGCTTGTAAGTTAACTAAATCTTCTCGCCGCGATGTTTGCGTTTCTTGCAACTTTTGCTGTTGCCATTCTACCTGTTGTTGGTTTAAATGCAATTCTCGCAGCTGTTGTTCGGCGCGATCGCGTGCTTGTCTTTCCGCCGTCATCCGCTGTTCGATTTCTTTCAAGGATGTATGGATCTGCTTTAAATGTTCGCCAATTTCCTGTAATTGAGCATTGACAGCCGCTTGCTGCGCTTGATTTTCTTGTTGCTGTTGTTGGTAATCTCGCGATCGCACTTCGCATTCTTGAATTTTTTCGTGCAATCTTTGAGTTTGATTTTCTATGTCTTTCAATTGCTGTTCGGCGTTACGAACTATCTCGATTCTAGTTTGTAATTCCTGTTCTTGCTGTCTAATTGTGGCTTGAATTTGCTGCCATTGACTGTTAGTTTGAGATTGTTCTAACTCCACTAAAGCTTGGCGCAATTGTTGTAATTGTTCTTCTTGTGCGGGTAAATCTCGTTCTAAAGTCTCTAATCTAGCTTGTACCGTAGATAGTTGTTTTGTGTTCTGAGCCAGTTGCGATTGCCCAGTTTCCACTTGTTGAATTAGCTTGCGAATTTCTTTTTGTAATTGATCCTTCAGGAGATTATTTTCTCTTTGTTTGGTCTTCGCTTCTGTTAATTCTTGAGATAGATTTTTAGTTTTAGCTGCCAAATTACCAATCGATTCACCACACCGAGCTAAAATGCGATCGATTTCTTGCAAGCGATTTCTTAACTCTATAACTTCCTGAGATTCAGTAGCATCGCTCGTACCGAAATGCAAACTTGAATTTTGCTGGCTGATACTACCCCCAGTCATCGCCCCACTAGTTTCTAACAATTCTCCTGCTAAAGTGACGATCCGATATTGCCCTAAATGAGAACGCGCTGATTGCAAATCGGCAAAAACAACCGTACTACCAAAAACATAGCCAAAAATATCTTGATAGCGGCGATCGCATTCGATTAAATTAATTGCATAGTCGATATAACCATTGGCATAGCGCAACCCTGAAGCAGGCGAAAATCGCGGGGCTTGAATTTTATTTAGGGGTAAAAACGTCACCCTCCCCCCTCGTTTTTGCTTCAGGATCTCAATCCCCGAAGCCGCCACGCCATCATCCTCTACCACCAATTGTCCCAATCGCGCCCCAGCCGCAATTTCTAAAGCTAGTTGATACCGAGGTTCAACTTTCCCGAGTTGGGCTACCAAACCACAAATCCCGCTTAAACCTGATTGCAGCAAAATTTTTGTGGCAAAAGTGCCTTGAGTTTCCTGCAAGGCTTGAGACTGCGCCTCCAACTTATCCAACTGGCGCTGTTTGTCTCGTTGTTCTTGAAGTAAGCGATTTTGAGTTTGCTGCTGAATTTGTAACTCAGCTTCAGCCGCAGCTAAAGATTGGGCTAACGATTGAATTTGCTCAATTTGACTCGATAATTGAGTTTCTATTTCAGTTAATTGTGTTTGCTTTGTCGCCAGCTCTGGCTCTAAAGTTTGAATTAACCCAGTCTGCTCTTGAATTTGCTTTTCTAATTGATGCGATCGCTCTTTTAGCTGCGCTTGTTCGGTACGCTGGGGTTCTACAGTTTGCAGCAGAGATTCAACTTGGCGGCTAAGCGCGGCTTGTTGTTGCACCCAAGCATCGGAAGCATCGGCGACTGCACTAGCTTCGGTACGACTTGCTTCTAAGGTTTGTTGCGCCTCATCCCGTTGTTGACGCAGGCTAGAAAGTTGGGCAACAATTTCTTGCTGCTGTTGTTGCAACCGCACCAGAGAATTTTGGTGTTGTTGAATTTCTAATTGTTGTTGCGTGTAAGCATTTCCGGCATTTTCATAAGCATTTGTCAAGTCTCTTTGGCGATTTTGTAACTGTCGCCGTTCGGCTTCTTGGGTGGCTAGAGTTGATTGCAGAGATAAGAGTTCTTCTTCCCCCAGAGTCTTCACTCGTGCGTTGAGTGCGTCTAATTCTGCCGTTACCTGCTGAATTTGGGTGTTGAGGGTAGTAAGTTGAGTCGTTAATTCAGCCAGCGTTCGATCGCCCGTTTGAATTTCCGCCACCAATTTTTCTTGTTGCTGTTGCAGCGATCGCCACACTAGAACAATTTCCCACTGCTGCTTTTGCTGATATTCTATTCTCAGCTTTTGATATTTCTCAGCTTGGATGCGATCGTGAGACAGGCGATCGCGTTGCGTAATTAATTCAGTTTCAACGATGCGGTAGCGATCTTCCCTGTCTTTAACTTCATTTAATGTTTCTTTTGCTTGGATAATTTTGCGATCGTAATTCGCTACCCCTGCTAGTTCGTCAATAATCTCCCGCCGTTCTCGCGAGTGCATGGAAATAATACTCGTCACGTCCCCTTGCAGCACGACGTTGTAGCCTTCAGGATAAATGCGGATCTGACTCAGTTGTTCGTGCAACTCAGTTTGAGTACAGGTAGAACCATTAATGTAATAAGTTGACGTATACGAACCCTGCTGAGTGACTCGTAAGCGGCGCGTAATTGTTAATTCATTAGGGGTGAGGAGTGAGGAGTGAGGAGTGAGGGGTTCTTCTTCCCCCGTGTCTACCGTGTCTTCCTTGTCTCCCTTGTCCTCTAACTCTTCAACATAATACCCATTCCCATTCCCATTTCCATTAACCTTTGTCCCCTCTGCTTCCTGCTCCCTGCTAAGCGCTCCCTCTAAATCGAAAGTCACCGTCACTAGCGTTTCTACTGCCGATTTTCCGCGTGTGGCTTTGTCGTGGTTGACAAGATCGGGTAGGCGTTCCGCCCGCATTCCCCGAGAACTTGCTAGACCGAGGCAAAACAGGAGAGCATCGAGAATATTAGATTTACCGGAACCGTTGGGACCTGAAACGACTGTAAATCCTGGTAGCAAAGGAATTTTCGTCGTGCCACCAAAGGACTTGAAGTTGGTGAGTTCTACGCGCTTGACATGAACCATGTAGGCTGGTCAGTAGAGGAGTGTGAGGAACAAGTGTATCAAAGTCAGGATGCCCAACAGGTTAGCATAGAATTTTTGCATTGCTACAAGTGCGCAGAACATAGAGGGGAAGATGAAATGCAACTAGAAGATTATTTCGACTTTCAGCGCCCTGATGATATTCGAGTCAAAGGAACAAGGGTTGGGATTGAGACTATCCTCTATGACTTCATTCATCGTTGCCGGACTCCAGAGGAAATTGCTCGAAGTTATCCTTCACTCACCCTAGAGCAAGTCTATGCGACAATTCTTTATTACTTGCACCACAAAGAAGCTGTTAGCGCGTATTTATCTGATTGGATAGATTGGAGCCATAAAGCGCGTGAAGAACAGCGCCGTAATTCCTCTGCTGCGGTACGCAAGTTAATGAAACTTAAAGCTGAGCGCAAGGCAAATTTGAAGGCGAATGGCTCTGAAATTTCTGCTTGATGAAAATGTTGATAAAGCCTATCAGTATCAATTTCTCCGCCAAAGTCCTGAATCAGTTATGTGGGTAGTGGGAGATCCTGGCGCTCCCCCTAGAGGTACACTAGACCCAGAAATTTTAATTTGGTGTGAGGAGCATGATTTCATACTGGTCACAAATAACCGTAAATCTATGCCCGTACATTTGAATGACCATATTGCAATAGGTCGTCACGTACCAGGAATATTACTATTAAATGTTGACTTTAGTATTGGTCGAAACCTTGAAGAATTATTCTTGATTGCCGAGTATGCTTTTGAGGATGAGTATCAAGATCGGATCGTTCATTTACCACTACCTGAGAATCTTGAATAACTAAAATAAATTCACTTGGATATCTTCTGTACAGATAATTATAAATTGCGTAACTTGCTAACAAAATTTAGCTTTCATTCAACTATCAATATTGTTGAATTTAACGATGAAATGATATTTGACTATCTGCAAAATCCACAAATATCCACATAGCCCGTGATTCTGACTTCTAGCTTAATTGGTCATGAGTGAGTCACGATCTGGCGTTTGGTGCGTGGTGCGTGAAATGCTTCTGACTCTTGACTTTTGGCTTTTGACCTTTGACTTTTGACTTTTGACTTCGGCTAGGCTTGTCAATAAGCTCTTGGCAAGTGAGAATAGAAAAGTAGTCGAAGTTACAAAAAAAATTGTAACAAAGATGAATTTAGATAATTTCAAGGGTTGTAGTTTCTGTAACAATATTGGAGAGGGCGATCGCAGGGAGTCAATCCAAATTAAGTAACATAGCGATACTTTTTATCCGCTATCACTGAAGTTTCAATCTTTAAGTTGCAGTATCCAGCAGTTTTAAAAATAAATTTAATTTGCGAGAATTCCCTATGCTAATCCAAGACAAGCAGCAGCGTGACTGGAAGACAATTATTAAAAAATTTGAAGCAGTCTTAGGCAAAAATGGTGTGGTTCAGCGTCGGGAGGAATTAATTACTTATGAGTGCGACGGACTAACCAGTTATCGCCAGCGCCCCGCAGTTGTCGTGTTGCCAAGAACGACAGAACAAGTAGCAGAAGTTGTAAAGATTTGCGATCGCCACAATATTCCTTTCATTGCCCGTGGTTCTGGTACTGGCTTATCTGGTGGGGCATTACCAATAGAAGACTGCGTGTTAATCGTCACCTCGATGATGCGGCAAGTCCTCAGCGTAGATTTGGAAAATCAGCAAGTTGTGGTACAGCCAGGGGTGATTAACAACTGGGTGACGCAAGCAGTTAGCGGTGATGGATTTTACTACGCCCCCGATCCTTCCAGTCAAATTATCTGTTCGGTGGGCGGGAATGTTGCTGAGAATTCCGGTGGGGTACATTGTCTTAAATATGGTGTCACTACCAACCACGTTTTAGGCTTAAAAGTCGTTACCCCCGATGGTTCGATTGTCGATTTGGGCGGACAAGTACCAGAAATGCCGGGTTACGATCTTACAGGCGTATTTGTCGGTTCCGAGGGGACGTTGGGAATTGCTACCGAAATTACGCTACGAATTCTCAAATCTGCCGAATCAATTTGCGTCTTGCTTGCCGATTTTACCAGCGTCGAAGCAGCAGGGGCGGCGGTTTCAGACATCATCAGTGCGGGAATTATTCCAGCTGGGATGGAAATGATGGATAACCTCAGCATTAACGCTGTAGAAGATGTTGTTGCCACGGGTTGTTATCCCAGAGATGCTACGGCAATCTTGTTAGTAGAAATTGACGGCATAGCTGTAGAAGTCGCAGAAACTAAACAGCTGATTAGCGATATTTGTTTGAAAAATGGTGCAAGGGGAATTACTACGGCTAGCGATCCTGAAACGCGCCTCAAATTGTGGAAAGGACGCAAAGCAGCATTTGCCGCTGCCGGACATCTCAGCCCCGATTACTACGTTCAAGATGGGGTGATTCCGCGTACTCAGTTGCCCTACGTTTTACAAGAAATTGAAAATTTGAGTCAGCAATATGGCTATCAAATTGCGAACGTATTTCATGCGGGTGATGGGAATCTTCACCCATTAATTTTGTACGATAATTCCGTACCAGGGGCTTTGCATCAAGTAGAAGAATTAGGGGGAGAGATCCTGAAACTCTGCGTTAAAGTTGGTGGTAGTATTTCCGGCGAACACGGCATTGGTGCAGATAAGAAATGTTTTATGCCCGATATGTTTACAGAGGCAGATTTGGAGACGATGCAATACGTGCGGGAAGCGATTAACCCCAAAGGTTTAGCTAATCCCGGCAAGATCTTTCCGACTCCACGCACCTGTGGGGAAGCAGCTAAGATGACTGATATTAAAGAGTTTGCTGGAGTTGAGAGATTTTAGATCCGCGAGATCCCCCCAACCCCCCTTAAAAAGGGGGGCTATGAGTAGGTGGATTAAAGTGGAGCAGATGGAATAATATACATTAATTCTGCTTTTTCTGGTTTCGCTTCAGCAGGTGCTAATTTCAGCCAATCTTGAAAGCTAATTCCAAGTTGCGCGATCGCACCTCTATCCAGTATTCCCACAAAATAAATAGCCACTAACAATTAACATGCAAAAACGCAAAGACACCAAGATTTCTCTTAGCGCCTTTGCGTCTTTGCGTGACAATTATAACCTATCAAAAATTCTTCATCACCATATCATATTCAAAGGACGGGTTCATATAGCCCCCCTTAAAAAGGGGGGTTGGGGGGATCTTCTGCGGCGTAGTCAAACAGCAAATTGGGATTAAAAATTGAAACTCGTCCGAATTACCCCAACATATTGATTGCTGTTGTCACTGTTATTTTCAGGATTAAATACGACCCAAAAACCAGGAGTCACAGAAATATAATCGTTAACTTGAAAACGGTAAAAAGCCTCAACATGATATGAAGTGTCATCTTCATCGCGCACGTCGCTATCTGTCACTCTAGGAGGTAAACCAACCAAAATCCCCGGTAAATTACCTTCACCCCCCACATCTGGGAAAGTTAAACCCACAGCACCATACCAAAGATCTGCACTATCCCCATCTTCAACAGTACTAGCAATAGTTCCTCCACTACCATCGGCGATCGCACTCAAACCCGAACCATTGGCACTCGCACTGATGTAACCTACCCAGCCGTGTAGTTGAAACTTGGGTGAAAAGCGATAAAAACCTTGAAAAGCAAAGATGTCTGCGGATGTCGCAATATCGTCTCCAAATGGTTCGCTAGCCAACAAACTTCCCGTACTACCCGTAATATCCACGACTCCCGCAGGGTTATAACTGCGCGAGTAAGCAACACCAGCCGCACCCCAATCTCCATCTACAGCGAGTTGCGCTAAGGCGTGATACGTACCGTTGAATAAACCAGCACCATCACCAGGATCGCTGGGACTACCAGCCAAATATCCTAGAGTCAAAGTTAAACTCTCGGCAATCTCCCAATTCACCGCCGCACCACCACCACCGCGACGATACAGGGGACTGTATTCCCCAAACAGAGAGGGAATACCTCGGCTATCATCGGCAATGCTAGGAGGAGTCAGAGTATCTGTAATATCGGTGTAACCGACTCCGGCGGGACCTACAGTAAAGGTGAGGTTAGAACCCACGGGGAAACGATATAACAAGTGCGGCACAGTTACATCGTTATCGGTGTTTGTATCGAAGTTAAGCCGTGTCATGTTCGTACCCGACACGTCTTCCATATCGCCAAAGTTACCAAATTCCAAACGAGTCCGTAGTAAATCTCGTCCGGTAAAACTCGTTTCAAAATTCATCCGCGAACGATAGCCGAATATCGTATTAGAATCGTCCTCATCTCCAGCTATGCGATCGCCAAATGTATCTGTAATTGCTGTAATTAAACTGACATTAAGTTTTGTCGTCGTCGAAAATTGATTTGCTTCTAATTCTGCTGTTTGTGCTTCCAAACTATCAACTCGACCGCGCAGAGTTGCCAGTTCTGTACTAAATTCTGTTTGCAAACGTTGTAATGTTGCTAAGTCTTCCTTGGTTACTACATCTGCACTAGCTGTAGCAATTAGTTCGTTGACTCGATCTAAACAAGCATTCAATCCTGCTGCAAACTCATATCTCGTTAAAGCGCGATTGCCTCGATAAGTTCCATCGGGATATCCCGCAATGCAACCATATCTTTCTACCAAAGATTGCAAAGCTTGAAATGCCCAATCTGTCGGTTGCACGTCAGATAGTTGAGAGACTGACGTAACTTGAACCATACTATTTTCTAGCGGCAATGCCAAGGTAGTTTCCGCATTCAATCCTACTAAAGCCGCTACTAAATTCGCAGCCAGAAACAATCTAGCGTGCGGCAATTTTGTGTTCATCCGTTCGCCACTCACTTTATTTTTTACAAAAAATTTTACCCTGCTTTTATTTAGTCTAAAGAGAAAACCTTTAGGCTCAACAATAGCTGTTTTTTAGCAGCATTACATCTTAATAAATTAAGAATATCATCGAGCATCTAGCTACAGTCATATATCTTACGGATGAGTTTGAATTGACTTAAGAAAAATTCAAGAAATTGGTTACAAATTCTAAATTAATTTGCTAGAAAGCACAAATTATTTCTACGATTAATTATTAGGAGTTTTTGGGTATTAAGAAAATATCTAACCCACGACTGATAACAATTAAACAAAATTTAGTTTTCACTAAAAATTACAGCTTTTTGCGGCTAGGGATCGACAAACTACGAGAAAACCAGGAAGTAGGCGCTCGGAGCATTCCCGCACCTACTTCTTAATTTTTCTTCACAAAACTTTTCATTCAACGTTTAGCTAAAAAAACTAAAAATTGTAGGAGAAGACGGTGGCTGCTATAGATATCGTGTTTCTCGTTGCTTACTTTGTAGGTGTAGCGGCGATTGGTTATTGGTCGAGTCAAAAAAGTTTAGCGACTAGCAAATCATATTTTTTGGGCGGTGGAAGTATTGGCTGGGCAGCAATTGGTGCGAGTCTATTTGCCAGCAATATTTCTGCCGAACACTTCATTGGATTAGCAGGTAGCGGCGCTAGTTCTGGTCTAGCAGTAGGGCAGTTTGAATGGATTGCCTGTTTTATGCTATTGCTATTAGGCTGGCTGTTCGTGCCGTTCTATCTCCGCACTGGTGTATTTACAATGCCGGAGTTTTTAGAAAGGCGTTTTAATCGTCAGTGCCGTACCTATCTATCCGCAATTTCATTAATTGCTTATGTCTTTACAAAAATTAGCGTAGCAGTCTATGCAGGGGCGATCGTTCTGCAAACAATTTTAGGCTGGAATATTTGGCTAGGCGCGATCGCCTTGATTGTGGCTACGGGTGCGTATACAATTTTTGGCGGTTTGAGAGCAGTAATTTATACTGATTTCTTCCAAGCATTTATTCTGATTGGCGGCGGAATTTTCTTAACTGCAACAGCAATTATTGATGTGGGTGGTTTCGGTGCTTTGTATCAAAAAGTCGATCCCAACTTCTTTAGTTTGTGGAAAGACATCAATCATCCCGATTTTCCTTGGACGGGAATTTTATTCGGCGCACCCATCTTAGGTTTGTGGTATTGGTGTACAGATCAAATGATCGTCCAACGCACCCTTGCCGCACCTAATATTGAAGTCGCAAGGCGATCGACAATTTTTGCTGGATTTTTAAAACTTCTACCTGTATTTATCCTTGTCTTACCAGGGATCGCCGGGAGAATTCTGTTTCCCGATGTAGAACCAGACCGGATATATGCCACGATGGTGAATAATCTCCTCCCGCCTGGAATTAAAGGATTAGTGGTAGCTGGGTTGCTGGCGGCGTTGATGAGTTCTCTTTCCAGCGTTTTTAACAGTAGTTCCACGCTAGTTGTGATGGACTTCTACCAAAAATGGAAACCCGAGGCAAGCGATCGCGAGTTAGTGCGAGCCGGACAGATTTCGACTATTCAACTGGTAGTGACTGGTTTGCTATGGCTCCCCTTTATCGGGTTGATGAGCAATCAGCTTTATGTCTATCTCCAGTCAGTACAAGCCTACGTTTCCCCACCGATTGCTGCTGTGTTTTTGATGGGGATATTGTGGAAACGCGCTACTGGTAGGGCGGCTTTCAACACCTTAATTACTGGTTTTATTTTGGGTGCAATTCGATTTATCGCCGAAATCGCCGTAAAAGCAGGTTGGATAACTTGGCGACCTTTGGTAGCCTATGCCACAATCAATTTCTTACACTTCGCGATTCTGCTGTTTGTCATTTCTATTGCCATTTTGGTACTTGTCAGTTTAACCAGTGCTGCACCAAACCAAAGACAACTAGAAATCTTCCAACACTCAGATGCAGAGTTGGAGAAGTTTGCTGGTTCGCATCGATCGCACAATCTCAATGTTAGATCGAGTTTCATCCTCGCCGCGATCGTCTTGGTATTTTGGGTTGTTTTTAGTCCCTTTGTCGTTAGTTAATCGCTATAAAAAGTAGAGACGTTACATGTAACGTCTCTACACTGCTAATTCTTCGGCGACAGTTTCAGATTCAAAATTGACAAAACCAAGATGATTAAAAACATTGCCAAACCGATCGTGCAGGCATAGCTAATATCTAAACTACTGCCAAAAGCTTGCTCGTAAAGGTAATAAACAATAGTTTTAGAACTGTTGCGGGGTCCACCTTTGGTCATGATGTAGATTTCTTCAAAAACCTTGGTGGCGGAAATTGCAGAAATGACAGCTACTAGCATTAAGTAAGGTCGCATTAATGGCACTGTAACATCCCAGTGTTTGCGCACGCCATCGGAACCGTCGATCGCAGCGGCTTCGTATAATTCTGCTGGAATCGACTGTAACCCAGCTAAATAAATCACCATGTAGTATCCCAGTCCTTTCCACACTGTCACCGCGATGACGCTAAAAAGGGCGAATCTGGGACTAGTCAGCCAGGGTATACCACTAGTTAAAATTCCAGTTTGTTTCAGTAATTGATTCAGCAATCCATTTTGAGCATACAACCATCGCCAAGCAATTCCGGCTACGACCATAGAAATAATCACAGGCGTGTAATAGGCAGCGCGAAACCAGTGCATTCCCCGTAGTTTCTGGTTAACTAAAATCGCCAAAACCAAAGGAATTGCTACCAAAATCGGCACGGCGATCGCGAGATACAATATTGTATTTCCTAGAGTTTGCCAAAAGACTTTATCCTGCCACAAACGCTCAAAGTTAGCCAAGCCAATCCATTCAGGTGCTTGGGTTAAGTCGTATTCGTAACGAGTAAAGCTCAAGTAAAATGCTTGCAGGGCAGGATAAAAGACCGTTAACCCCAGAACAAGCAGTGCTGGTAGTAAAAATAAGTATGGAGTGAGGCGCTGTTGAATTAACGTCCAGTTAATGGGAACGGATTTCTGCATGGTCATTGCTTTGTAGTGGCAATCAGAGCTTTTCGATGTTTCTAGTGTTACTCGAATAGGATTTGCAAGTAGATAGCGGACGTGTAAAAGTTTTCTCGCTTCATTTATAATTTTCTGGTCGCCGCTAAACACGACGGTTGGATGGCTTGAATCAGTGTAGGTTGTATTGATATCTAAGGCAACGGAAATATTACTATGAAAACACGCAAAGTTATTTCAGTCTCTTGCCTATTATTCTCTACTAGTATTTGTGGGTGTCAAATAGATACTTTGAACGCACGAGAAACTCAGCCGAGTGTTCCAGCTTCTCAAGAGCCAGAAAATTCTACAGGTGTCCAGCTTGCAAGTATAACTTCAGCGTCAGCTAAAACATTGTTAATAACGCTTAGTAAGGACTCGAAGCCTAAACCGATCCTGACGCGATCGGGACCAGGGGGTTTAGAAGTTGACCTCGTGCGTGCTGGCATCACTGGAAAAATTCTCACTGTCGAACTGCTCTATCGCAACCCAACCAGCGCATACACCCGCAATGTCGAGATGCCGATTCAGCAAGTTAGCTATATTGATGATGCGACAGCAAAACGCTATGGCGTGCTTAAAGATGAATCCGGTCAATACTTGGCATCGCCTTTGGGAAAGAGGGACAAAACAATCGTGGATTTGGGAAATTTTTCTAGCGTCGAAAAGTCTAAGGTGGCGTGGTTTAAGTTTCCTGCACCGCCTGCCGGAACAAAGACTATTTCGATTAACATTCCCGATGTAGGTCCTTACGACGGTATATCGGTACGACCATGAAATACGTTCTCCTCCAAGCGGCTTTCAGCGTTTCTGCGACGGTATTGGCAAGTTGCAGCGAGCCGAGAAACCAATCTCGTGATGCTTCTACTGCTGAGTCAGTTAATCCGAAACAAGTACAGCAGTTTGCTACTGCGCAAGTACAACCGGAGCCGTTGAAGCAGGAACGAGAACGCGCCTCATCTTTTCCGGATTCCGGTAGTCAATTAACAGGTGATGTTAGCGATCTGGAAGGACTTGTTGCTGACTTGGATGGTCGTATTACAGAGTCGGAAACAATTATCGATCTGCCAGCTGATGTGCTGTTTGATTTTGACAAAGCTAATATTCGTCCCGATGCTGTTCCAAGGTTAGAGAAGTTAGCTCGCCTGATTCAACAATCCGGTAGTGTTATGGTGCAGGTCAACGGTTATACAGACTCGAAAGGCAGCGATGCGTATAACATGAAGCTATCCCAGCGTCGCGCTGCTGCGATCGCCCAGTGGCTTGCTAGCAAGGAAGGCATAGAGTCCGAACGCTTGCAGACTAAAGGCTATGGCGAGAGCCAACCTGCTGCACCAAATGTGAATCCAGACGGTTCGGACAATCTAGAAGGACAGCGGACAAATCGCAGAGTTCAAGTAATCATTCCGCGATCGTAGGTTTTGTCCTCTGCCATCCGCTTTAAGAATTCGCTTCGATATCAACCCAGACCCAGATCCGTCACAGCACCGAGACTGCTAGAAGATACCAACTTGGCATACTTTGCTAACACGCCTGTAGTATAACGTGGCGGGCGGGGTTTCCAGCTAGCGCGACGTTGGGCTAATTCTTCATCCGATACGTGCAGGTGTAAGCTACGGGAACGAGCGTCGATGGTAATTGTATCTCCTTCTTGCACCAGGGCGATCGCACCTCCTACAGCGGCTTCTGGGGCGACGTGACCGACGACCATGCCGTATGTTCCACCTGAGAAACGCCCGTCAGTGATTAATCCCACCGAATCTCCTAAGCCAGCGCCGATAATCGCCGAAGTAGGGGCTAGCATTTCTCGCATCCCAGGACCACCTTTGGGTCCCTCGTAGCGCACGACGATGACATCACCTGCTTGGATCTGTTTTGCCAAAATTGCCGCTAGACAGGCTTCCTCGGATTCAAATACCCGCGCTGGACCCGAAATTTTTGGTAGCTTCACCCCTGTAATTTTTGCCACCGAACCTTCTGTAGCCAAATTTCCCTTCAAAATAGCTAAGTGTCCTTCAGCATAAAGGGGATTTTCCCAAGGACGAATCACATCTTGGTTTGCAGGTGGAGTATCGGGGACATCAGCTAAAACTTCAGCAATGGTTTGTCCGGTAATTGTCAGCGCATCGCCATGTAATAAACCATGTACGAGCAACATTTTCATCACTTGGGGAATTCCGCCGACTTTGTGTAAATCTGTTGCTACATATCTACCACTCGGCTTGAGATCGCATAGGACTGGAACGCGGGCGCGAATGGTTTCAAAGTCATCTAGAGTGAGTTTTACTCCTATTGAATGGGCGATCGCCAGCAGGTGTAAAACAGAATTGGTAGAACCACCCACAGCCATGATCGTCGCGATCGCATTTTCAAACGCCTTACGAGTGAGAATTTGACGGGGTAAAAGTTGTTTGCGAATGGCTTCAACTAAAACAAAAGCTGATTTTTCCGTACTTTCGGCTTTTTCTGCATCCTCCGCTGCCATTGTGGAAGAATAGGGCAAGCTCATCCCCATTGCTTCAAACGCAGAAGACATTGTATTTGCCGTATACATTCCACCACAGGAACCAGCCCCAGGACAAGCGCGGCGTTCGACTTCGATTAATTCTGTTTCGTCAATTTTGCCAGCACTGTATTGTCCTACAGCTTCAAATGCACTGACAACTGTTAAATCTTTGCCGTTGTAGTGTCCTGGTTTAATTGTTCCACCATAGACAAATATTGCTGGGATATTCATCCGCGCCATAGCAATCATCGCCCCTGGCATGTTCTTATCGCAACCGCCGATCGCTAAGACTCCATCCATACTCTGTCCGTTACAGACAGTTTCAATTGAATCGGCAATCACTTCCCGCGATACGAGGGAATATTTCATCCCTTCCGTTCCCATCGAAATACCGTCGCTGATGGTAATCGTACCGAACATTTGCGGCATTCCCCCAGAGTTTCGCACTCCGGCTACAGCACGTTGGGCAAGCTCGTTAATTCCCATGTTGCAGGGAGTGATGGTACTGTAACTGTTAGAAATACCAACGATGGGTTTAGTAAAATCTGCATCGCCAAAACCGACAGCCCGTAACATAGCGCGGTTAGGCGATCGCTGTACGCCTTGGGTAACGACTTGACTTCTGAGGTTGTCCGACATTTTCTATCCTTGGGGATGCGATCGTAGGGGCAGAGTTTGTATTGTCGCAAAAAAGATTGGACTTGGTAACAGAACTTCTTACGATTTAATCATGCCGCAGACAGATACTGATATTCACAGCAAAGTTACATAATAGTAATGTCGAGAGCGGAAATTTAACTAAATTTCTTCCTCTCGACAAGGATAGTGAGTTAAATGGCAAGGCAAAAAGTTTGCCTGCTTGAATTGACATTAACAGCGATTGTTAACTGAACTAGTGGTAAAAAAGCAGCGATCGCACTACAGTCCTCAGTCTTTAAAGTAGCTATAAATAAATTTTAAATACTGCTTGCTAGCTGTTGGCAGTAATTTAGTTGAGGTTTGGTTTCTGCTATACTGGAACCAAAAACAAAAATTTCGCCCAAATACTTCTTTACTGCTTAGCTCTCTCACCTTGTATAGTAGGTGCGATCGCAATCGTCGGGTATTTGGCGAAAAACTAATGGTTAAATTGTCAAAAACTCTTAATATTAACTGGCGCTAGAGACCGCCACAGCAACGAATACTAAAGCCACAACCAAAAATGCACCTGCAACGCCACCAATAATATAGTTACGCTTCTGAGTACTGCTTGGTGGTTCTGCCGTGTAAACTTTGGGTTCTACAGCAAAGTTATTTAAACGACCGCCTTCTTCGGTGGTATAGGGCATGAATCAAGTCCTTTCTATTTTTGCTTTGCTTAACTGTAACAAAAAATGGTAGAAATACTCTCCTACTTTAGTTAAGAAAATTTACATATACGGGAGTAGGGGCGCACAGCCGTGCGCCCGTACAGGAGTCGGGGAAACAGCCGCTTTAGCTCGTGACAGTGCCGCTGAGAGGGGAACTAGCGATCGCGTAATCTTTGATTGGTATTCGTCCGGCGAGGTAGGCGAGTCGTCCGGCTTCGGTGGCTAGTTTCATACCGCGTGCCATAGCAGGAGGGTTCTTGGCTTGGGCGATCGCCGTGTTAATCAGTAAAGCATCTGCTCCCAACTCCATTGCTTGCGCGGCTTCGCTAGGCGTGCCAATCCCCGCATCTACCACCACTGGTACGCCAGCATTTTCAATGATGATTTGAATATTTGCCGTTGTTTTCAATCCTTGTCCAGAACCAATTGGAGAAGCCAAAGGCATCACAGTCACGCAGCCGACTTCCTCCAACCGTTTCGCCAGCATTGGATCGGCATTGATGTAAGGTAATACAGCAAACCCTTCCTTCACCAGTTGTTCTGCTGCTTGTAAAGTTCCAATCGGATCGGGCAGCAAATATTTTGGATCGGGAATCACTTCTAACTTGACAAAATTGTTATCTTCTTGTCCTAAAACCTTCGCCATTTCGCGCCCCAAACGAGCAACGCGAATTGCTTCTTCCGCCGTCTGACAACCAGCAGTATTGGGCAACATCCACAGCTTTGTCCAATCCAAAGCCTCAGCTAAATTTTCATGTCCAGGTGCTTTCGTTTGCACTCGCCGCACGGCAACGGTGACAATTTGACAACCGCTAGCAACCACACTTTGCTGCATCTCTTCTACATTACGATACTTACCAGTACCAGTCATCAAGCGAGAAGAAAAAGTGCGATCGGCAATCACTAAAGGGCGATCGAGGGATTGTTGCTGTGATAGATCTAAGGTTTGCATTTGTGAAGTGTTGGTAATTGGTAATTGGTAGTTGGTAGTTGGTAGTTGGTAATTGGTAATGATTCTTTCTTGTCCCCCCTGTCCCCCC
>NZ_PYCI01000058.1:0-38012 GCF_003015105.1 Chroococcidiopsis sp. CCALA 051
GGGTAATGGGTAATGGGTAATGGGTAATGGGTAATGGGTAATGGGTAATGGGTAATGGGTAATGGGTAGTTGATGGTTTTTTCTCCCTTGTCTCCCTTGTCTCCCTTGTCTCCCTTGTCTCCCCTGCTCCCTGCTCAGAAGCTCCCTGCTCCCTCAGAAAGAAATCTACGTTTGTGTAGATACGGGAAAATTGACTGTGGGGATAGAATTCCTGCTGTAAATGCGCGATTTGGGGAAAGGTTTATGCCGCAATATTTTGGACAACTGCCAACGACTGACCAACCGTGGGTAACTGTAGGCGCAGTGGAGGCAGTATCGCAAAGCGATCGCGCTGTCCAGTTGGATTGCGGTGAGTCTTCTGTATTAATTAGCGTTATTGATGCTCATCTTATTCGCGTGCGTTTAGCCCCTCACGGTGAATTCTTTCCCCAGCGCCCTTGGGCAGTCGTAGGAGACGAAGATATCGAGCGATCGCCCGTTCCCTTTGAAGTTGCAGAAACACCTGACACGGTAGAAATTAAAACAGATCGGCTGCGAATTGTCGTTCAACGCCAACCTTGTCGCCTCACTTGCTTTGACAATTGCGATCGCCCCTTTGCCCAAGATGCTGAAATGGGTATGGGTTGGCGCATGGGTGCAACCGCCGCCTGGAAGCACATTGAGGCTGACGAGCATTTTTATGGTTTTGGCGAACGCACGGGTTTATTAGATAAATTAAGCGAAGTTAAAACAAATTGGACGCTAGATGCTCTAGACTACAACTCCTTGACGGATGAGATGTATCAGGCAATTCCATTTTTTATGGCTTTGCGTCCAGAAGTCGGTTATGGCATCTTTTTCAACACGACTTTTTGGAGTCAGTTTGATATTGGCGCAGCTCAACCTGGAACTTGGAGCATGGAAACCCGCAGCTTAGCGGGAATGCAGACACCACCCCTAGACTACTACATCATTTACGGTCCCGATCCAGCCACAATTCTATGTAGCTACACGCAGCTAACAGGCAGAATGCCCCTTCCGCCTCGCTGGGCTTTGGGATACCATCAGTGCCGCTGGAGTTATGATTCAGAAACAGTAGTACGAGAACTCGCCCAAGAATTTCGCCGCCGCCGCATTCCCTGCGATGTAATTCATTTAGATATCGACTACATGCGGGGGTATCGAGTCTTTACTTGGAGTCCTCAACGGTTCCCCCATCCAGAGAAGCTACTGCGGGAACTAGCCGAGGATGGATTTAAGACGATAACAATTATTGACCCTGGGGTAAAGTACGAACCGGAAGCAAATTATCATGTGTTTGACCAAGGTATAGACAAAGATTATTTCGTCCGTAAAGCAGATGGACAGTTATTTCATGGCTACGTCTGGCCTGATAAAGCCTTATTTCCCGATTTCTTGCGTCCTGAAGTCCGGCAATGGTGGGGAAACTTACATGAAAGTCTTACCAGTATTGGTGTAGCCGGAATTTGGAACGACATGAACGAACCCGCGATCGCCGATCGCCCCTTTGGTGACGACGGTAAGCACATCTGGTTTCCGTTGGATGCACCCCAGGGGAATTCGGAATTCGGAATTCGGAATTCGGAATTAACCCCTACGACTCCCGCCTCCTCTGTACGGGCGGGTTTTGAACGAGAATCTATTGCCGTAGGTGGTGAATCTTTTGCTAAACCCGCCCCTACAACTCCCAATTACCCAGCCACAACTCACGCCGAAGTTCACAACCTTTACGGATTGATGATGGCGCGATCGAGTGCTGAGGCGCTGGAAAAATTGCGCCCCAACGAGCGATCGTTTGTTTTGACTCGTTCGGGTTATGCTGGCGTACAAAAGTGGTCGTCGGTGTGGATGGGAGATAACCAGTCATTGTGGGAGCATTTGGAAATGTCCCTGCCAATGCTGTGCAATATGGGGTTGTCGGGTGTAGGGTTTGTTGGTTGTGATATTGGTGGTTTTGCTGGCAATGCTACAGCAGAACTGTTCGCCCGTTGGATGCAAGTTGGAATGCTCTACCCCCTCATGCGCGGTCATTCGGCAATGACAACTGCTCGTCACGAACCTTGGGTTTTTGGCGATCGCGTCGAACAAATCTGTCGCGAATATATCAACTTGCGCTACCAGCTCTTACCATACATTTACACCCTATTTTGGGAAGCTGCTACCACCGGAGCGCCGATTCTTCGCCCCCTACTCTACCATTTTCCCCAAGACCCCACGACTTACAACCTCTACGACCAAGTATTGCTGGGTGCTGGTCTGATGGCTGCACCAATTTATCGTCCTGGGATAGAACATCGTGCGGTATACATACCTGCTGAGACTTGGTACGACTGGTGGACGGGGGAGGCGTTCGCGGGACCGACTCATATTCTGGCACGCGCACCATTGGAAAAAATGCCTCTCTATGTACGGTCTGGGACAGTCATACCCATGCAGCCCGTAGTACAGTTTGTCGATGAAAAACCATGCGATCTTCTCACACTGCGCGTTTGGACAGGACAGGGAGAATGGACGATGTACGAAGATGACGGACTTAGCTTTGATTATCGTCAAGGTGTCTGGTCAACCACTACCTATCGTGTCAATACAATAGGAGAAGAAACAATCGTTGAGATTGACGCGCGACAGGGACAATGGACACCACCAGCGCGAGAAGTCGTTGTCGAAGTGGTGGGAGTCGGTCAGCAACGTTTTAGCGATGATGGAACGGCTCGCCGTTTGCAGTTTACAGGGAGCAGGGAGTCGGGAGCTTTGTAGAGACGTTTCATGGAACGTCTCTACAAAGCGATCGGTGTAGAGACTTTGCATGTATGGAAAAAATTCTACCTTTTTATAGATGACTTCAGCTTGATGAATGTACTTACCTTTTGATAGATGCCGCTATCTTGGGAATCTGTCACTCTGAAGCAAAGCAATGACAACTGATTCATTGACCGCCAATCGTCGCTCGCTAACAATTTCGTGTAGAGGTAGAGTGCATGTTGACAGATAATTTCGTCCAGCAAATCCAGTCCATGCAAGGACGGTTGGACCTGCTGCTTCATGATGTAGATTGTCCGCAGCTTCAACCAGACCTGTTACCCACAGCACTTAAGGAACTTGGTGTTGCTTCGGAAGAGATTCAAGTCACTCTAGAAGAACTACATCGGCAGAATGCAGAACTTTTAGCGATGCGTAGAGCTTTAGAGGAAGAACGCAGGCGCTACAAAGATTTATTTGAGCTGGCACCGGATAGCTACGCGATCGTCGATCTCTCAGGTACGATTCGAGAAGTGAACCAGGCGACTGCTAAGCTTTTGAATGTATCGCAGCGCTTTTTAAGCGGAAAACCGCTGACTACCTTTCTTAGTGCCGAAGATCGGGAAATATTTTGGTACAAATTCAATGAGTTACAAGGTATGGAAGAATCGCAGGAATGGACGATGCACCTTTGTCCGCGCGATCGCCAGCCTGTAAAAGTGGCAGTTGTGGCAAGTCTGTCTAACTGCGAGAAAACGGGTCAACCTACGACTATCCTGCTATCGCTGCGCGAGATTGGCGATCCCAATCGACATTTGTATCTATCTGACAAACTTGAGCCACACAACCAAAACATAGATCTATCCATCGACGAGCTAGATCTCAGTCAAAAACAGATTTATTTGAAAGGGGAAACGATCCGACTCAGACCGGAGACCGTTTGGCTGGTGTGTCGCGGGATTGTCAAGCTGGTAATAGCCTGCGAGACTGGCGAAGAGGTGCTACTGGGTTTGGCAGGAGTGGGTTCACCATTCAGTGCCCTAGATATAGAAGCTTTCGGACTTTGCGAAGCCACAGCATTAACTGAAGTTGAACTGACCTGTTTTTCTTGGTCAGAGTTAGCGGCAGATCCCGATCTCTCGCAAAAATTATTACCCAAAGTTAACCAACGGCTACAGCAAACAACAGCTCTTTTAGCAATTTCTGGCAAGCGCCATGCCAAGAGCCGCTTGCATCACCTGTTATTGTTGCTAGCTAAGCAAATCGGTCAACCTACGGAGCGAGGTATTCGTTTGGGCATTCGTCTAACTCATAGCGATCTTGCTGCTGCTTGCTCGACCACCAGAGTTACGATCACCCGCATGTTAGGCAAATTACAGGCGGAAGGAAAAATTGAGATTGATAGCAAGAATCATTTTATTGTCTGCCACGAGCAGCGACCGCAGATAAGTGCTTGAAACGAATTATCTGGGAGATCGCGCCCATATAGTTCGCTGACGGTTAACTGTTAACAGTTAACCGCCACAACCGTAAGTCAGTCGATTGCTAAGACCGGATTGATAAATAATGCTATATATTTAGTTGCAGATCTGTTTTAAGGTATAAATTAAATCGTTATAGCCACATAACATTAGATTGCAAACGGGGAGGTACGCTCATCAGCCATCGAATACCGCTCGCCAATCATCAATCGTGAATAATGCTCTTACCTGGATTTCTGTTCGAGCTTTCCCTGATTGTGGCAGTTGCACTAGCATTAGTGCAATTATTTGCTGGTAGGCTGCGATTTCTGAGCGCGACTCCGCGTAGCATATGGTTGTCTGCCAGCAGTGGGGCTTCGATCGCTTATGTATTCGTTCATATTTTGCCAGAATTAGGCGAGGCACAAGCAGTCATTCGAGAAGTTGTAGGTGGATGGCTGGCTTTTTGGAGATACCATATTTACGTAGTCGCGCTTTTGGGTTTAGCGATATTTTATGGTTTGGATCGGGCGGCGATCGCATCGCGTCGTTACAACCGCAAAGAGAGCCGAGGAGATGTAACGGCAGCAAGTGTCTTCTGGCTGCATATCATTGTTTACGGTTTTTACAATACCATCATCGGTTACTTACTACTCAATCGCGATGATAATGATGCGATTGGGATGCTGCAATTTGCTTTAGCAATGGCATTACACTTTGCAGTCAACGATTATGGCTTGCGAGAACATCACAAGTTTATTTATAACGGTATTGGTCGCTGGGTATTAGCAACAGCAGTAATTGTTGGGTGGACGCTTGGTAGTGGCGGTATGGGAGTTGACCGCACGGCGATCGCACTTATGTTTGCTTTCCTGGCTGGGGGAATTATTCTCAATGTCTTGAAGGAAGAACTACCAGCCGAAAGAGAAAGCCGTTTTTGGGCATTTGCTCTCGGTGCGGGAGCTTATACTTTATTATTGGCGTTATCGCCCTCTTCTTCTTAACTATCCTCAAACCTATTTCCTCAAACTTATATAATGATGGGAGTATCGTCATTCTCCGCAGGTATCGTGACCCTTACACCGATCTCCCCCAACTCCCAACCATCTACACAACGTCCTGACTCTTTCGGACGATTTGGACGTTTTGGCGGAAAATACGTACCAGAAACGCTGATGCCTGCCCTAAGCGAGTTAGAAGCAGCGTACCAAAAATATCGACATGACACGGACTTTCAACAAGAACTGCAAAATCTTCTCCGCGACTACGTAGGACGAGCCACCCCTCTCTACTTTGCCGAACGCCTCACAGCACATTACGCCCGTCCAGATGGGACGGGGGCGCAAATCTACCTCAAACGAGAAGATTTAAATCATACGGGCGCTCACAAGATTAACAACGCTCTGGCTCAAGTTTTGTTAGCTAAACGGATGGGCAAGCAACGCATCATTGCCGAGACAGGGGCGGGACAGCACGGCGTTGCTACAGCTACTGTCTGCGCTCGGTTTGGGCTAAAATGCGTCATCTACATGGGCGTACAGGACATGGAACGCCAAAGCCTGAACGTGTTTCGGATGCGCTTGATGGGGGCAGAGGTACAACCTGTAGCAGCTGGTACGGGAACGCTCAAAGATGCCACCTCTGAAGCTATTCGCGACTGGGTGACGAACGTAGAAACAACTCATTACATCCTCGGTTCTGTAGCTGGTCCCCATCCTTACCCAACAATTGTCCGAGACTTTCAAGCAGCAATCGGTCAAGAAACCCGCGTCCAAGCAATGGAAAAATGGGGTGGCTTACCAGATATTTTGCTGGCTTGTGTAGGTGGCGGTTCTAATGCTATGGGACTGTTTCACGAATTTGTCAACGAACCAACCGTCAGA
Organism: Chroococcidiopsis sp. CCALA 051; assembly: GCF_003015105.1. NCBI lineage: Bacteria > Bacillati > Cyanobacteriota > Cyanophyceae > Chroococcidiopsidales > Chroococcidiopsidaceae > Chroococcidiopsis > Chroococcidiopsis sp. CCALA 051. The sequence goes on from NZ_PYCI01000058.1 coordinate 6,083, forward strand.
CTCATTGGTGTTGAAGCTGCTGGAGAAGGAGTCACTACGGAAAAACACGCCGCGACTTTAACCAAAGGTAGAGTTGGGGTACTGCATGGAGCCATGAGTTACTTGTTGCAGGACGAAGACGGACAGGTGATTGAGGCACACTCGATCAGTGCGGGATTAGATTATCCTGGCGTGGGTCCAGAGCATTCTTTTTTAAAAGAGATTGGTCGGGCAGAATATTACAGCATTACCGATGAGGAAGCGATCGCGGGATTGCAGCGTCTCTCGCAGTTAGAAGGGATTATTCCCGCGCTCGAAACCGCCCATGCGATCGCCTATCTCGATATCCTTTGTCCGCAGCTAGACGGTAGCCCTCGCATTGTCATTAACTGTTCGGGACGCGGTGACAAAGACGTACAAACCGTTGCTAAGTACCTAAAAATGATTGGCGATTAGCAACTCACAATTAGCACTTAGCACTTAGCAATTAGCAATACTTTCCGAAAATACCCAACTAGAGCAGGTAGATCTTCATGATATGCCTGCAAAATTGTTATACATCAATCTAAGTTGTAAATAACTCACTTTTGACTTTTGACTTTTGACTTTTGACTTTTGACTTTTGATTTACGACTTATTCAAGAGGTGGAAACATGGATCGGCAATTCCAACACCCAATGCTACCACAAGTCACTCATGATGAGCTGGCGCGACAAAACTTTGTAAAAAGCCTGAAACTACACATCGTTAAAAATCTCAGTCCCGGCAATAAAAGAGTATACGAGCAAGTTGTCAAGCCCCAATTTGAACGCGAACACCAGCGATCGCCCCAAAACCGTCACGAAATCCGCACTGCTATGCAAGGACACCCGCATTATCGTTGGTGGAGTGCTTTGCGGCGCATCAACCAGGAAATGTTGTGGGATGCGGTTAATACCAGTGTAGAGCGACAACTACCAGAACTCATCGACCGGGCAAAACAGAGCGATCGCCAATTAGGTACGCTGACTCTAGACCCAAATTTCAAAATTCCTGCCTACCAAACCGCTGTCGATATCCATTGTATGCCTGGTAGCTATCACAGCGAATATACAGCAGACGATCTAGCTGCGGGAGCGACCTACGATCGCGGCGTTTATATTTACGGTGCGGGGTGGTTGGGTCCGCTTAACGATGATATGGGCTTGTCCATTGTCAAAAACTACCTGAAACCAAAATATCCCGACTTTCGACCCGCCAAAATTCTCGATTTGGGTTGTTCTGTCGGTCACAGTACTTTACCCTATGTCGATGCCTATCCAGAAGCCGAAGTCTACGCGATCGATATTGGCGCACCAATGCTACGCTACGCTCACGCTAGAGCAGAAGCTTTAGGCAAACGAGTCCATTTTTCTCAACAAAATGCCGAACGGACTCACTTTGAAGCTGCTTCCTTTGACCTGATAGTTTCTCATATCCTGCTGCATGAAATTCCCCTTCCAGCCATCCGTAACGTGATGCGAGAATGCGATCGCCTCCTAGCTCCTGGGGGGATGACGATCCACGTAGAAGCACCTTTGTACAGCCACATGGATGCCTTCAGCGCTTTCATGTATGACTGGGAAACTGCCAACAACAACGAACCTTTTTGGAGTGCCATGCGGGAGTTGGACTTGACAGCCGTTATGACTGAAGCTGGATTTGCAGCAGATCGAGTCATACAAACCTTCGTTCCCAATGGGGCTTGGAAAACTGCGGCTGACAATTCCCAACAAGGAGGAGGTAGTAGAGGTAGCTGGTTTATTGTTGCTGCGACTAAGTAAATGGAGGAAGTCATGGGGATGAAAAAAGCCAAGGGCAAACGCCCCGTTTACTTTGACGAGCCGCAACTCGATAAATTGCTGTCCGCGATCGTCGCGTTAACAGGTGAGGTGTCTGTCTTGCGGGAACGTCTCGATACTGTAGAACGTTTACTGGCGACAAAAGAAGTTATATCACTGGCAGAGATTGAAGCGTATCAGCCAGAGGAACCAGTAGTGCAGGCACGGGAACAATGGCGTAGCGAGTATATTGCGCGAGTGTTAGGGGTATTGCAGGAAGAAACAGTTTCAGAATAATCTAGAGCGCGTGGTCGTACGCTTTTCTTACGTTGCGAAATTGCAAGATTGAAGATCCCCCAGCCCCCGCAAACTCGGGGGTTTTGTTTTGTGCGGCGGGTTAGGGGGCAATACTTCGGGGGTTTTGATTCGATCTCCCCAACCCCCCTTAAAAAGGGGAGCCACTTACGTGCGGGGGTGGCGCGATCGCGGACTTCGTCGCCCCCGTTGAAGCACGTCGCGTTAAAGTGGCGTGGGATAAGAATAGCTTTTTTCCCCCTTTCCAAGGGGGATTAAGGGGGATCTTCAAAGACTATGTACTCTAACCGAGAAGTATTGGGTTAGGAGGGTTCTTGCCTTAACTGAAAAGCCTTGAGTGAAATACGGCTCGCCATACGCTATCAACAGTCTAGTATTTGTCACTAATTCAGAATTTATATAGCTGAGTTTTCAGTAAAATTACTTCGATATATAGCTTCAGTAATAATTCGCTTGTTAGCTAATTAGAGATAAAGTTGAATAGATTTGTAGGCTATATTTTTGCAGTTAATTTTAAATCTTTCTGCAAAAAGTTTCAAGAGTGACCGCATTAGATTAAACTGGACATTTGCTAATTCTTTTAGCAACGGTTCAGTTTGGAAAATAAACTCATCTGCTAATTCTTTTAGCAGCGATTCATCCTGAAAATTTTCAGTTTCACTTGCTTATTCTTTCATTGGAAATCATTGCATGAAGCATTCTGTTTTGTTCAAACTAGCCTTGTGTTCAGTCATTTTCACCACTGGAACAACAATTGTAGCTAACGCTAAAACCCCTACTTTTTACCGAGAGATTGCTAAGAAAAACATACTTGCAAAGCCGAAACCTAATACGACTATCCTAGCTCAGGCTGATACTTCCTCCGTAGAACGAGCTGTTTTCAACCGAATTAATCAATATCGCCAAGGGCGTAATTTAGCTCCTCTAACTTGGGATAATAGCATCAGCAATCAAGCTCGAATTCACAGTCAAAATATGGCAAGTGGTGCAGTTCCTTTCAGCCATAATGGTTTTCAGCAGAGAGTGCAAGAGATTGCCAAAGTCATTTCCTATAGGGGAGCAGCAGAAAATGTTGCGTATAATCAAGGTTACGCCGATCCTGCTGCCAATGCCGTTCAAGGCTGGTTAAATAGTTCTGGACACCAACGGAACATCGTAGGTAGTTACAACCTAACTGGTATTGGTGTTGCCAGAAATTCAAAAGGAGAATACTACTTCACGCAAATATTTATCTTGAAGCGATGAAGGTAAAATTTGTCCGGTTGTTAGAATCCCAATCAACTTAATTGCTAGGGTGCGCCGATCGCGTACCCTATTATTTTTTGATAAAATTAATCATATTTTCCGTGGATTTACCGACATAATTAAAACCCCCTCTACCCTCAGAGGTATTTTCAGTAAAATCTACCTTGAGAGTAGAATATTTTCTCGTTAAACTCATCGGTTATAGTTTTTATATTCGCATTCTACTGAAGAAAGTAATTATTTTACTTATGTATGATTTTACCAAGCTAGCATGTAAACTCAAACTATTGGATCGAGAACAAAAGATATTTCTAGCTAAGAGGACAAGGATGATAATCCTATGATTGAGACGACTATTAAAAACTTTCTCAACTTGCCCGGAGTCGTTGGATTAGGAATTATTCTCATTCAAGAGCAACCGAAATCTTACCTATGTTTAAAAGAGCAAGCCGTACAATGGCAAGTTAAAGAATTTCTCAATCATAATTTTATCCGTAATATTATCAAAAATCCCGATGCATTTGATGTTTTTGAATTCCCAATTCACACGAATTACGTTTATACATATAAAGTGAGTTCGCAAGTCACCTTGTTAGTTTTGACGAGTATGGGACTAGCAGCAATTAAAACGATCGCTAACCTACAACTAAAAACTGTACTCAAAAAAGATGTCGAACAAACAATTGCTATATTTCAGAAATTAGCTAAAGAATTTCCTCTCGTTCGCGCGATCGCACAGCCAATTTCGCAGACATTTCCTCACGTATGCGATGGCAATCAAAGCTTATCTCTCAAGCAAAAAGAAAAAATTACTGTTTTAGAACTATTAAATGCTCTCAACCATTTAAGTAAATTTACCAGTACTTACATGGGAAGAAAATCGACAATAAAATACTGGGATTCTACTCGCCCCAAACAAATTGAGTGTCTGGCATACTTTCAGATGGATGAGAATGCGGAATTCATTTTTACTGGCAACGATGCAGAGATTGTCAATCAAATGCAGCACTATTGGATTAGAAAGTGGACTAGTATCTTTCTCAGAAAGACAGCACTAATTCTACCCAATTTGCCGGAGATGGTTGCCCAAAAATGCTTGAGCGATCGCGAAAAATTTTTAGTTTTTCCTCTCCAAGTTGACAATACTGAATCTCAAACTCCGGTTACTGTATAATAATTTACTATAAAATTAATTCACATCGCACAAAAAATATTTAAATAAAAGTATCTACCCGATTGGGAATAGGAAAGATTTGTATTACAACAACTCAGCCTAGCTAGCCCATCCCAATTCTATTTGTTTTTGCACAGATCCGCTCCCCGAACCCCCCTTATTAAGGTGGCTATGGGGGATATTCTGCGATGTAGTCACAAAGAATTGGTATTACAATAAATTCATACCATTTTGCTTTTTGACTGCAACCAACGTAACTGAACAAATACCAACAAGAGACAAACAATGCACTTGCGATCTGTTGGAGAATTATTAAAAGAGACATTTCAGGAGTGGAACCAGGATAAAGCATCGCGGCTAGCAGCAGCCTTAGCATATTACACGATATTTTCGATCGCACCACTACTGATGATCGCGATCGCTGTGGCAGGTGTAGTATTCGGTGAAGAAGCTGCTAGAGGAGAAATTGTCACCCAAATTCAAGATTTAGTAGGAGAAGCAGGGGCAACAGTCGTACAAACTGCACTTGCTAACGTCAATCAAACCAAAACGGGTATTGTTGGCACTTCGATCGGTCTTGCTACACTTCTGTTAGGTGCGACAGGTTTATTTGGTGAAATGCAAGACGCACTCAATACAATTTGGGAAGTTGCACCAAAATCAGGACAAGGAATCTGGGTATTAATTCGCCGCCGCCTGATCTCATTTAGTATGGTTTTAGGGATTGGCGTTTTATTGTTATTATCCCTATTTTTGAGTACGGCACTAGCAGCATTTAGTAGCTTTATGAATAGTTGGATACCAGGTTTAGCAACTGGATTATCTATTCTCAACTTTGTCGTTTCTTTTAGCTTGATGACATTATTATTTGCGATGATTTACGTCATCCTGCCTGATGTCAAAATTGCTTGGAAAGATGTTTTAGTTGGTGCGGCAACAACGGCTTTCTTATTCACAATTGGCAGAACGTTATTGAGTATGTACCTCGGTAGTGCAGCCGTCAGTTCGACCTTTGGTGCAGCTAGTTCCCTTGCCGTTCTCTTAGTTTGGATCTACTATTCTGCCCAAGTTTTCTTTTTAGGGGCGGAATTTACTCAAGTTTATGCCCGTAAATATGGTTCTGAAATTGTGCCAACAAAAAATGCTGTTTCTGTTGCTGCTAACCGACTACCATCTGTAGATCCTCAAAATTCACCGCGTATCCGCCCTCGCCGCCGTTCTGGTTTTTTGACAAAGATAAAAAACTGGTTTGGCAGACGATGATAGAGGTAAAACCAAACTCATCCTTACTACTGAGGCAGAGCGGGCATAAAATCTGTTCAAATAGAGAAGGTGCAACAATTCTGGATTGATGACAGATCGAGTTTTAATTCTTGGTGGCAGGGGAAGAATCGGCAGCAGTGTAGCCCAAGACATTGCCAGTCATACATCAGCAGAAATTACCATCACTAGCCGTAACCCCGATACAGCAGCCGCAGTTAGCAAGCAACTGGGTTCTCAGGTTCGATCGCTAGCATTAGACTTAGCAGACAAAGCCAAATTAAGAGAAGCGATCGCCGCTTCCAATCTCGTCATTCATTGTGCCGGACCCTTTCACTTCCGTGACGCTAGCGTTCTGAAAACTTGTATCGAAACGGGTGTAGATTATCTCGATGTCAGCGATCATCGGTCTTTTACTCGCAAAGCTTTAGATTTATCTCCAGCGGCTTCAGCTGCTGGAGTGACAGCAATCGTCAATACAGGCGTTTTCCCTGGAATCTCAAACAGCATGGTACGCCAGGGAGTGGAAAAATTAGAACAGCCGGAACGCATCCACTTAAGTTACTTAGTAGCGGGTTCTGGCGGTGCTGGCGTGACAGTCATGCGAACGACGTTTTTGGGGTTACAGAAGCCTTTCACCGCTTGGATCGACGGTCAGTGGGTGGAAATTAAACCATATAGCGATCGCGAAGTCGTAGATTTTCCCGCGCCTTATGGTAAATCTGGCGTTTACTGGTTTGATATGCCAGAAGCTTTTACCTTACCGGAAGCCTTCCCCGTCAAAACCGTAATTACCAAATTTGGTTCCGTTCCCGATTTTTACAATCATCTCACTTGGATTGCTGCCCATGTCTTCCCCAAATCTTGGATGCAACGGCGCAGTGCGATCGAATTTTTAGCCCATGTCAGCCACTATATGACCGATGTAACAAATCGTTTTAGCGGGATTGGAGTCGCAATTCGTGCCGAAGTCACGGGGTTAAAAGACGGACAGCAGGCGAGTTATTGTTCGACGTTGATTCACGATAACACCGCGATCGCTGCTGGCTGCGGTACTGGTAGTATTGCCCAACTTTTATTATCAGGCAAGCTCAAGCATCCAGGAGTTTCGACTGTAGAACAAGCCTTGCCCACAGACTTATTTGAACAAACTATGGCAAGTCGTAATATTCACATTCAGCAGCAAATATATTTGTAGGGGCGCACAGCTGTGCGCCCCTACCTACATTTATGAAAAATGGTAACATCGTACTTCTGGTAGAAGGAATAGATATAGCAGAAAATGTAAGCTGCTCTCATCGTCAAACTTTTTGAGAGACTGTCATGCGTGGGATTTTATCCAATCTAAAACAAGGGCTTTTGCAAAAGCTTTTACTGTTATTTCTCGTGAGTTTACTTGGCTTTTTTGGCACTGCGATCGCGGGCTATTCACCAGTTTATGCAGCGACTTTAGAAGAGACAAAACTCATCCCTCCAGAATATAAACCTACTCCAGAAGAGAAGATCGAGCGGGCATATGAGTATAGCGAAGCCACGGGATTGATGGAAGAGGCAAAACAAGCAAGGACTAACTCTAATCGAAATTTCGATCCCAACTTAAAGGCTAATATCAAAAATATCGATGCTCAAGCCCAAGAAGGTAAAACTAGTCTCAAAGATAAGGCAAAAGGCTTACTGGAAAAAATAGCAAAATAGTACAAATATAGAGACGTACCATGTACGTCTCTATGCATTATTTACTCGCTTTGTTCGGGTAGAGTTGCGTGTTTTGCTCGCCTGCTTTTCCCTCTGATTCTACGCTCGTACCAACTCATTAAAGGTGTGGCACTAATTCCATGTAAAACTACAGAAATAACGATTGTTGTGAAAGTAATCCAGGCAATTTGTTCTGCCGCACTGTCTTTTAAACCTTCACCAAAAGCGTAGAAGAGATAGTACAAAGAACCAACACCGCGAATACCAAACCAACCAAATAACCACCGACTGGCAGGATGTAAGCGACGGCGATCGTATTCTACCGGAGGATTTGTTGCAATCGTGCTAATCCACGCTCCTACGGGACGGATGACAAAGAGTAATAATCCTGCCACAATTAGTGAATTTCCGAGATATTGCCACAAGGGTTGCATTCTCAACAGCGATCCTAGTAACAGAATTGTGCCGACTTCCATTAACTTTTCAATTCGTTCGACAAATTCTAATTCGGACTCGCGTTTTTCTAGATTGTCTGCGTAATTTCGCTGGACGACTAACCCCGCAACAAATACGGCAATAAATCCATAGCCGTTAACAATTTCTGCCAAGGAATAGGTAACCAAAATCGTTCCTAGAGCAACAAAATCCTCCATCAAAACATCAGCAGGACGACGTTTTTGCAGCTTGCGATCGATCCAAGTAATAGCTTTGGCTACGGCAATTCCCATCACAATTCCAGATGCGATCGCCCAAATTAAATCCACGGCTACCCATTGTTTAAACCAATTATCTAAATTGGGGTCTTTGAATAAATGCAAGCCAAAATAGACAAAGGGAAATGCCAGTGCGTCATTCAAACCTCCTTCGGAAGTCAGACCAAAACGTAATTCATCCTCATCGTCAATGTCTGCTAGCTGCACTTCTGAAGCTAATACGGGATCGGTAGGAGCGAGAATTGCACCCAGTAACACGGCTGCACCCCAATTCATTCCCAACAACCAATGTCCTACTGCTGCCAGCGCTACAATTGAAATGGGCATGAGAAATCCAATCAATCTGGCTGTAATTTGCCATGCTCGCAATTGTAAGGGACGGTTCATTTTTAAGCCGCAACTGAACACCGAGACAATCACGACAAATTCGGTCAGTCGTTGCAAAAACTCAGCATTTGGTTGCACTTGAATGAGTTTAAAACCGTAGGGACCGAGAATAATTCCTACAACTAAGTAAATGAGGGCAAAAGAAAAAGGTAAGCGGGAAATCCAACCCGAACCAAGGGTAACTGCTAGCAGCAGCACCCCAATGACAAACAAATCGAGAATATAAATATCCACCATAGCGATCGCCAACGAGAAAACGCTAGGAAAGTTTAAGGCGATCGCGGTTGACTCTACATCTGCTTGGGGTAGATTATTCTCAGTAATGCAGTATCTGTATTTTGACTACTTAAGGCTGGCGTAACAATAAAAAAGATTTAGAAAGAGAGTTAGAGCAAGAAATTATGTTTCTACCCCAAGGTCCAAAAACTCCACCGCTCGTTCAACTGTTACAGTGGATTGCTAATCCCTTTGCTTTAATGGAGTCTTGCGCTCAACGTTATGGTGACTGGTTTACTCTCAAGGTAGGTTTAAATTATCGTCCCCTGGTCTATGTCAGCAGTCCCCAACTGTTACAGGAGATATTGACCAACGACCATTACAAGCAGTTTGACGCACCTGGAGAGATCAACGGCATTTTCGCTCCATTATTAGGGGATTTTGGAGTCATCATGCAAAGTGGCGATCGCCACCGCCGCCAGCGCCAACTGATGGTTCCACCCTTTCATGGCGATCGGATGAAGGCATACGGTGAAATCATTACCGAGATCGCCAAACAAGTCACCAGCCAATGGAACCCGAATCAGCCTTTCTCTGTGCGGGATTCCATGCAAGCTATTTCCTTCAATGTCATTTTGCAAGCTGTTTTCGGTTTGAGGGAAGGAGAACGCTATCGACAGATCGAAAAACTCCTCTACAACATGCTGGAGTTAACGAACTCGCCCCTCAAAGCTAGCCTCTTATTCTTTCCCTTTTTACAACGAGATTTAGGTGCATGGAGTCCGTGGGGGAACTTTTTGCGTCAAAAACAACAACTCGATCGACTACTACATGCTGAAATAGAAGCACGTCGCGCCAATCCCGATCCCGGGCGTACCGACATCCTCAGCTTACTCATGGCGGCGCGGGATGAAGCCGGAGAACCGATGAAAGATGAGGAACTACGCGATGAATTGATGACGCTGCTTGTTGCAGGTCACGAAACCACGGCTACAGCTTTGACATGGGCATTATATTGGATTCACAAACTGCCCGAAGTCCGGCAAAAGTTGCTGGCAGAACTTGACATTCTAGGCGATACACCAGACCAAAACGCGATCGTGCGACTGCCCTATCTCAACGCCATCTGTTCTGAAACCCTGCGGATTTATCCCGTGGGAATGCTTACTTTTCCGAGAGTCGTGCGATCGCCCGTTACTCTTTTAGGGCAACAGTTAGAACCAGGTACGGTATTAGTAGGTAGCATCTATCTCGCCCATCAACGCCAAGACCTTTACCCCGAACCAAAGCAATTTAAACCAGAACGCTTCCTAGAACGGCAATTTTCTCCTTACGAGTACTTACCCTTCGGCGGCGGCGTGCGGCGCTGTATTGGTGCAGCTTTTGCCCTGTTTGAGATGAAACTCGTCTTGGCTACCATCCTATCTAACTTAGAACTCTCGCTAGCCAACAACCGCCCCGTACATCCCGTAAGGCGAGGTTTAGTCTCAGCCCCTACCAAAGTTGAAATGGTTATGACTGGACGGAGAATTGAGGGAGACAAGGAAGACAAGGGAGAAGTTGCAAGTCGCAAGTCGCAAGTCGCAAGTCACAATTAATTCCGAATTCCGAATTCCGAATTCCGAATTCTGCTCACGCACCACTTACCGAATATCTCGATACAGTCGCTTTAAATATGTGGGAGAAATACCAAATCCCCACAAAAAACCGACATATAGATATATTGCTGTTGCTTGCCAAAATCCCCAACGGGCAACACGGCGATCGCTACTTTGGACGATGCGATTGACTTGCCGGATGCGCCCTTGCCGCACTAATTTCAAGCAGAAATCGGCTTCTTCCATAATTGCCAGAGTGCGATCGAAGCCACCACATTGCCAAAAATCAGTTCGACGACAGAAAATCGCCTGATCGCCGAATAGTAACCTCAAACCCTGAAAAAATAAGTGGGGACGAAATAGTAACGGCGCGTAATAAGTTTTGAGAAAATTGTGCAGAGACATCCACCAACGAGTTTTGGAGGAACCTGCCATGAGGGAAACAAAACCCCCACCTGCAACTCCAGGATCTGCCAAAGTCCGCTCGATTATTTCAACGAGATCGTCTGGAACCCAAGTATCGGCATGGATGAAACAAAGAACTTCTCCGCTGGCAGCTTTTGCCCCTTGGTTCATTTGAATTGCACGCCCTCGCTCAGTACAGAATAAAACTTGCACTCCCGCAGCTTGAGCGATCGCAACCGTACCATCTTCGCTACCACCATCGACAACTAGCACCTCCCATGCTGGAGGATCGAGTATGCTTAGCTGTCGCAGAGTACGTCCAATACAGCTTGCTTCATTCAACGTTGGAATAATAATTGAAATCCGAATCACAAGAAAAGGGAGTAGGGAACAGTTGTCAGTTATTAGTGGTAATTGGTAATTGGTAATTGGTAGTTGCTCCCTGCTCCCTACTCGATCGCTCCCTATCTTTGAATTATCGGTCGTTCCACCGAGTCGCGGAAGCGCTGGACTTCATCTGTAAAGCCGATGGGTAGTACGACTTCTACGTTTTCGTGTGGGCGCGGAATGATCACCCAGGATTCAAGCGTACCTCCGTATACATTTTCTACTGCCTCAATTCCTGCGGCAACGGCGGTTTTGACTTCTTGGACATCACCGCGCACGTTGACATTAAAACGAGCGCTACCAACTCGAATATAACCAACTAAAGTGACTCTTCCGGCTTTAACCATTGCATCTGCTGCGGCTAACACAGCAGGAAAACCCTTCGTTTCAATCGATCCAACTGCCTGTGGCACTGGCTATCTCCCCAAATAGATCGTGTCAAGAATTTGTAAGTATAGAGCTTAAGAAATACATTCTATAAATGCTCATCCTATATTTTGACAGAGCGAAAGCATTTTGTGTCATCTCTTCTTTGTCAATAGATATTTATTCCTAATTTTGACAATAAGCTCTGACAGGCGATCGCGTCGCGCCCTCACTTTCTATTGCCAGTCGCCTTAAAACGTGCGGAACTGCTCTACTTTTTGAGTGTATTGAATTGGTAATACCGTTTCTATGTTTTCTGTCGGGTTGGGAATGATGTAGTGAGCGATGACTTGAGCGCCAAACACTTCTTCAGCAGCCGCAATTCCCGCTTCTACAGATCTATTTACCTCTGCTACTTTACCGCGAACCGCGACTAAAAACTCTCCCTTTTCGGCAATCCCATAGTAAACGAGGGTGACTTCGCCTGCTTTCACCATTGCATCTGCTGCGGCGAGTATGGCTGGAAAACCCAAAGTTTCAATGACTCCTACTGCTGCTGGCACGATCGCGACTCCTAGATCAATTGCATCAATGCATTTTATTGTAAGTGCCGCGATCGCAAAATTGACGATTGGCGATCGCCCAAAGCTAGATGACAAATATCCCACCTCGAAAAAACTCCGAGATGGGAGTAACTTTTTTTGCAAAGTTAAATTAATCTCTGACGCTCTTTTTACAATCTAATGCAAGGAGCTTCGACCTTGAAGATTGAATTTCAAAGTTGCCTTCTGGCAACCTAGTTATCTCTAAGGTTTTTCTGCGTATCCGTATGGTGTTGTAGCTGAGTTACAACATTGTATACTTCCTGATCTTTTGGTGCTTGAGATTCAACAATCCCTTCTGTAGGACCTGCGATCGCCTTCCATGCAGGAAAACCGCCTTTGAGTTCCGATACATGCTCAAATCCTGCTGACCGGAGACTTTGAGCAGCTTCAGCAGTTTGCTCGTCTGTTTCACCGTAAACGTAGATATCGCGGCTCGGAGCTAAGGAAGATTTTGCCCGTTCAGCTAAACTTTCCATTGGCATGGGCATAGCTCCCATGATATGACCGTCGTTATATGCGTTTCGAGGGCGCACGTCAAGGATGGTAAAAGCAGGTTCTCCCCATTCCAAGCGCGATTTCAGTTCGTGTACGCCCGACTGAGCTTTAATCGGAGGCTCAGGTGGAATCACCCCTTGCATAAGATTATCTTTATCCATTAGGCTTCCTCTCTTTACAAAACTAACAGCAATGTACCAAGGAAAACAAACCAAAACGATCTTTCTTTAGCAAGAACTTTTTTACATTCATTCTAAAGATAGAATCATGGAAAACATTTACTAGCGACTTCTCTTCATTTAGAAGTAGAATCTACGGCATAGATAACAGCCAGTATCGCGAACCAAATTGGAGCTAATTCGCTATTTAAGCTAATAAAATCATACTTCGTCACCCTTGAGAAATAATCCCAGAAAATATTCATAAAAAGGGGTAAGGGAGGTAATTGGTAGTGCATCAAACACTTCTGGCTTCCGAATTCCGAATTCCGAATTCCGACTTGTCTCCTCACTCCTCCGATAGACTAGATCTTATGAAATCTGGGATTCTACCTTTACCTACTGAGGTCGTACATTTAATCGCGGCTGGAGAAGTTATCGATTCTCTGGCTGCTGTCGTGCGGGAACTCGCAGAAAACTCTCTAGATGCTGGAGCAACGCGGGTAGTTATTTATCTCTATCCGCAACAGTGGCGCGTTCGCATTGCCGATAATGGCTGTGGCATGGATTTGGAGAATTTACAAGCGTGTGCTACTGCCCATAGCACCAGCAAAATTCGTAGCTGTGAAGATTTGTGGCAAGTTACGAGTTTGGGATTTCGTGGCGAGGCGTTACATAGTTTGGCTCAACTGGCTGAATTAGAAATTTTGAGCCGTGCTGCTGCGACTGGTGAGGGATGGCGCGTGAGATATTGCGATCGCGGCGAAGTTCTAGAGACAGAAACAGTGGCGATCGCTCCTGGTACAGTCGTCACAGTCTCTAATTTATTTGCAAATTGGGCAGAACGCCGTCAGGGAATGCCTTCTCTGAGTCAACAAACCAGAGCGATCCAAAATACAATTCAGCAAATCGCCCTGTGTCATCCTCACGTCACCTGGCAAGTCTGGCAAGACGATCGCGAATGGTTTACCCTCTCCCCAGGAGCAACTACCCAGCACTTAATCCCACAAATTCTACGCCAAGTCAGTTTGAGCGATTTGCAATATCTTAAGGTTGAAGTGCCAACTCCTTTTGAGGGAGCAGGGAGCAGGGGAGCAGAGGAGCAGAGGGAGAATTTAATTCCGAATTCCGAATTCCGAATTCCAAATTCTCACTATTCATCCCTTCAATTGGTTCTGGGTTTACCGGATCGCTGTCATCGTCATCGTCCAGACTGGGTGAGGGTGGCAGTGAACGGTAGAATGGTGAAGTTTGCAGAATTGGAACAAACGATCTTTGCGGCGATGACACGGACGTTACCCCGCGATCGCTATCCAGTTTGTTTTCTCCATTTGAAAGTTGCGCCGTGGCAGATCGATTGGAACCGCCAGCCAGCGAAAACCGAAATTTACCTACATCATCTGAGTCATTGGCAAGAACACACGGCAGGCGCTATAGAACAAATACTGCGGCTCAATAGTAACAGCGTGTCGGACTCGGCTCATAATACACGAGTTACTCAACTCATTAAAGTTGCGGAAGAAAAAGGCGTATATAGTACGAGTCGGGCGATCGCACAGGGAGACAAGGGAGACAAGGGAGACAAGGAAGACAAGGGAGACAAAGAAGTTGAGGGGGGATCGACTCTACACCCTACACCCCACAACGCCAGTTGCTTTAACGGAGGGAACCTCCGCAACGCACTGGCTCCCCTACACCCTTTTCTGAAAGCGATCGCCCAGGTACACAACATGTATATCTTGGTAGAACATCCTGGTGGGATGTGGTTGGTGGAACAGCACATCGCCCACGAACGAGTATTGTACGAGCAACTGTGCGATCGCTGGCAACTCGTCCCCCTAGAACCGCCAGTGATTCTGAATCATCTTTCGCTGGCTCAAATAGCTCAATTACAGCGTTTGAATTTAGAAGTCGAACCGTTTGGCGATCGCTTGTGGGCAGTCCGTAGCGCCCCTGCAATGCTGGTACAGCGCGACGACTGCGCCGATGCCTTAGTAGAACTAAGTTTAGGTGGCGACTTACAAGCGGCTCAAGTTGCGACTGCTTGTCGCTGTGCCATCCGCAACGGTACGACTTTGAGTTTAGAAGAAATGCAAACGCTACTCAATCAATGGCAGCGTACCCGCAACCCCCGTACCTGTCCCCACGGTCGCCCAATTTATTTATCGTTAGAAGAATCGGCTTTATCGCGTTTTTTCCGCCGTCACTGGGTGATTGGTAAAAGCCACGGAATCTAAGCAAGTGTTTTGCTTCATTCTTAAACGCAATCGAACAAAGATGGATACTTCACCATCCCGCTAACTCCATTTAATGCCCCAGGTACGAGTTCCAGTACCATAAATGCTTCATCTGGAACAGAAAAAGGCGATCGCAATCCTTTATCGATCGCAGGCACAAAACCAAAGCGACTGTAGAAGTTCGGACGACCCAGAACTATCACAATTTTGTATCCTAAAATCTGACACTGTTTCAACCCTGCTCTGACAAGTTGAGAACCGACACCTTGATTTTGAAACTGAGGCAGAACAGCTAATGGAGCCAAAGCTAATGCTATCACATCACCTTGAGGACTAACGATCGCAATTTCGCTAAATAAAATATGCCCGACGAGGCGATCGCCTTCAACTGCTACTAAAGATAGAGCAGAGTTAAAATTAGGTAAGTAACGGATATTCTCAACTAATTTCGCTTCATTTTCTTGACCAAATGCAAGCCGATTAATCTCGAAAATACCAGCATATTCTATAAAATCCTCAGAACGAACTATTCTCATAAGTTCCATTTAAACAAAACATAATATAAGTCAATTATTTCCAACGCAGCGCTCCTTGCTATCTCTCTATTTTTCATTTCCGTAATAAAATGTAAACATCCTAATTACTCTTTGCGCCTACTCTTCGAGAACGCTCCGCGTATGCGTCTTTGCGCGACATAATTCTTCCACTTCCAAACTACAAATAGTTCTATTGTGTCCTTAAACTAGAAATAAAACCTTTAACTCCAAAATTGTTAGATTTGCTTATGTCTGAAGCCATCCCCAACTCCATGACTGATGTAGCCGAACTCCTCAACCAATATGCGGCTGGAAAACGAGACTTTACAAGCATAGAACTTGGTGCAGTCGATCTTAAAGCTACCGATTTGAAGGGCGCAGACTTAAGTTATGCCGAACTAAGTGGAGCCGATCTAAGTGGCGCAAACTTGAGAGGAGTAGACTTAAGCTATGCTAACCTCAACGAAACTAACCTCAATGGAGCCAATTTACGCGGAGCAATTCTAATTGGTACAGATTTACGTCACGCCAAACTCGAAACAGCAGACTTACGCGAAGCAGATTACGACCCCGATACCACCCACTTTCCCCCAGGATTTGACCCCATACAAGCAGGAATGCGATCGGATCGCCTCAGCTAATATTCATCAGTAATGACAAATGACCAATTACCAATCATCAAGGAGATAATCATGGATCTACAAGGTAAAAAGAGAATCGAAGCTGTTTTAGCGATCGCGGGTTATGCTGCTAGTGGCGGTGCTGTATCGGCTCTCCCTTCTCCAGGCGTAGAAATGCCAAAACAGTTTGTCTTAACTGCTGCTGATATTGGCATGTACACCTTAATTTGGAAAATCTATTTTGAGGAAGATCTATCGCAGAAAAATCTATTAGAAATATTGGCTGAGTTAGGTATGGTTACTATTGGTGCGGTGGGAACAGCCTATGTCGTTGCTAAAGTTAGTACGGCAATTTTAAACGAAATTAACGATTGGCTAGGACCTGTGGGATGGGGTGTCAAAGCTGCGATCGCAGGTTCTCTATCGAGTTTATTTGGATTGGGTTGGATGCTCTATTGCGATCGTCTCTACTCACAAAAAGAAGTAGCTTTTTAGGCTTTAATTTTCAAATTTTACAACTAGGAATTTTTGACTGCTTTAACAGTCACTTTCTTGCGAATTTTAGGACTTTTATCTCGCTCTCGCAACCATTGTAAAGAAACAATATTTAACAATAACCCATTCACAAATAACAAGACAATCGAAACAATTTGATGCCAAACAATCGGTTGTACCGAGAGATCGAAGACGATGTGAATAAAATTTATGACAGTGAACAGAACTGTCAGGCAAAAATGTATGAGTCTATATCGTCTCGAATTATTAAATGCAGTCACTACAATTGCGATCGCTGGTAAGACAAACATGCCTAACATTAACCATGACTCGGATGCCGGCATTTTTCCCTGAGTATCAGGCATCATTACATTTTCACCATAAAGCAGCGGCATTAAAGCTAACTGCGTGTGAAAAACTGTTCCGAATAGAAATACTATCCAAAGAGCAATTATTTTTCCTTGCTTACTGATGCTCATATATCGGGTTTGTGGGTTAGAGGTTAGGACAGTGACCAGTTCGACAACGACTAGCGATCGCAATTAAAAACCTTGGTAACTAGTATCTGATAATTGCTAATTGTACAGACGTTACATGTAACGTCTGTACATTGACAATCGGTCACTGCGTCCATTCTCCCTCCTAACAGCTAACAACCCAGGAGAGATAAACTATCTTTTAATCAACAGCTCAGAAGTGTTAGCTCGATTCCAGACCGATTGACCTGTAATCAATTCAACCGCATCCATACCGTTACCAATGACTCCTGGGACACTGGGATATCCAGCACTAGCACCAACGAAGAAAAGATTTGGCAATTCAGTTGTATATCCTAAACGATTCAAACCGACTTGCTTGGGGATTAACTTCGCACCGTAAATGTTTCCTTGTGGTTGTCCGAGATAATATTCGCTAGTGGTGGGAGTTCCAGAAATCTTCATACGAGTATAAGCATTCACGTCAGGAATCAAATCTCGCACGCTTGTCATCATATCTTGATAAAATTGCCGTTTTTTCGTCTTGTAAGCTTTAAGATCTGTTGAGTGCAACTGTTTAAATGGTTCGTAGGGACACACGGTAGCAATTTCTAATACGTGATGTCCTGGCGGAGCCATACCACCTGCTGGAGATTTCATCGTAGGACAAGAGAGAAAAATCCAAGGATGGTGTAAGTCACCCAGCAATTGTTGGCGATAGGCTTGATTTAAATCGCCATTGGGATAATACCAAATATTCCAATTGCCAATCCCATATTTTTCTGGCTCAAAGCGGCTATCTAAACCTAAATAAATATTAAAAGCACTAGCAGAATATTCGTAACCAGTCAGGCGTTGACGCTCCCGATTACTTAATTCTTCGACAGTTTCCCGCATTAAATGTAATGTTAACTTGGGGTCTAAGTCGCTGATATAAGCACGAGTAGCCTGATAAGTTCTACCTCCAGCAATGACTTTTTGTACTTGACGGTCTTCAACTTCGATATATTCTACGGGAGTTGAAAATTGCACGACGCTACCACCAGAGGTAATGGCTGCAACAATCTCATCAACCAAGTGTTTGAAGTGGTGCTGAGGGTAATAGGCTCCTTCCGAGTAATCCCATACTAAAGAAGTATGAGTAAAAAGCGCAATTTCCTCGGGTGGCAAAGCATAGTCTCCGCTTTGTCCTGCTAATATCGTTTGTAGTTTGGGTGACAAACCGACACGATTGTAGAGATCTTGTAGCGTCCAATTTCGCCTTACAAATAAATTCCAATACTTGGGTAACTTCAACCAATCTGATAGATGGCGATTGTACCAACGGACTTCTTGAACTAGGCTGCGAATCTCTTGGTGTATTTGCTTGATTTCGTCACAATAGCGATTAATTGGTGTGGCTTGCTCTGGAAAAGTTGAGAGCAAACGCTGACGTAGGTTTTCCCAACCTAAAGGAATTTTAAAATCAATTTCTGGAGCAATAACGCGATCGATGCAATCGGGATTGAGGGAAACAAAGGGGACATCCCGCTCAATGTAATTAAGAAATTGCGCGATCGCCTGACCCGAGCCACACTGGGAAATATAGTGAACGTCTGCACAAAATCTATATTCCCCATAATCAAATGTATGACAGCATCCTCCCGCTAAGTAATGCTGCTCCAAAACCACAACTCGATATCCTTGTCGAGTCAAACAAGCGGCAGCTGACAGTCCCCCTAGTCCAGCTCCCATAATGACAAAATCGAAGCTTTCCATATCAGACTCTCCCCGAAATATGTCTACTTTTACACTAAGTAGAAAAGTTGAGAATCTTGTGAGTTTGTTTCAACCGAATGAAGTTAGTTGAACAAATATGTACAAAGTTAAAAGTCAAAAGCCAAAAGGAGCCAGTGCGTTGGGCGGCTCTGCCGACTTAAAGCAACTGGCGTTCAAAATTTGGCTCTTACTATCACCATAACAAATGACAAATGATTAATTATAAAAAAGTTCCGCACTCACCACCATAGAACGTGCGGAACTATATCAGCGCAAAGGCGTAGCATCTACCAGTCACACTACCGTCATTCACAGATGACTCAGATGACTTGATATTTAATATAGAAATAGAATTTGAGGAACTTGTGAGGAAACAGTTGTCAGTGTAGAGACGTTACATGTAACGTCTGTACAAAGTTATCAGTCAGCAGGGTGAACAATGCCCACCTCTTCATCCCCTTCTTCCTTCATGATGTTATGAAAGCTGAAATTGCGCTTCATCTTTGGGATCGACTCTGGCAACAATACCGTGATAGAGTCAGCTACGCTCAAGTTTACAAACAAATGATTTTACAAGCAGGTGGTACGATTGCCAACGACCATATTGCTTTTCGTTCGCTGCGGTTAAATATTGATACGCCCGAAGGAAAACAGAATTTAGGCATTGAGTATTTAGCTAGTGTTGCTGAGGCGTTGGGTTACACAGCAGCGGGAGAATATATTTTTCCAGCCCAGAATTTATATGCTCGCCACTATCGACACCCAGAACAGGAACAGTTCGATCTACCCAAACTATTCATCAGTGAATTGATTGTAGAAGAATTACCAGAGGCGATCGCATCTCTCATCTATCAAACTGTTAGCGATGCCTCTCTAGGGTGGGCAATGCCCTCTAATGCAACTAATCCAACCGATATAGAGCAAATTATAAATCGACTCCAAGGCGTATTTACCCGTCCTTGGTTGCCTCCCAAAAAATCTGTGGTAGAAGAAGTTAATCGAGTTACCCAATATGGAGCTTGGGTATTATTACATGGATATGCAGTCAATCATTTCACTGGCTATGTCAACCGTCAGCACACTCTACAATATCCAGATATAGAGACTACAGCTAACGGCTTAGCTACTTTGGGAGTACCGATGAAAACCCAAATTGAAGGTAGCTTAGAAGTTGGTTTGCGTCAGACTGCTACTCATGCAGTGAAAGAGATGGTAACAGTCATAGATGATGTGACTGGAGAATTAATGCAAATTCCTTGGACTTATGCTTATTATGAAATTGCCGAACGCTACCCAGTAGAAGCAGCGGGAAAGAAAGTATTATTCGATGCATTCTTAGGACAAAATGCCCAACATTTGTTTGAAATGACCAGGAAGGTATCTTCATAAAAGCAGCCAAAGACAGCGAGATAAATTACGTTTTTGGATGTTAGTTAGCAAAATTGATTTTGCCAATTTAATCGCACTAGCAATCGAGCTTTGCCAACCGGAATATTGGGCTTAACATCATCGAGAGCATTAAATTTACGCCTTAAGAGAGATATTTTAGCTCGGAAGTCAAAGTCTATCTTTGAGATACTTTTAATTATCGGCGAGCGTGAAATCATTGCAGTAGAGGTAAAAAACTAAATTGTAGAGATTTTAGCCATGACAGAAGCAAAGCGGCGGCTTGGATTTGAACAAGAGTTTTTCCTCGTCGATCGCACTGGGGCAATTTCTCATCGTGCCGATGAATTTTTATCGCGCTGTCAAGCGATCGCAACTGAAAAAGGCAGCAATCCAGATTGTTTTGCACCTGAATGGGTTAAGCATATTGTTGAAATTAATACAAACCCGGTCAATTCAGTTACTGAACTCACTCAAGAGTATTTTAGTAACCTGCAAATAGCAATCCAGGCGGGGCAAGAATTGGATTTGAGACTCTATCCCTTGTCTACTTATCCCTTGCATGTCATGCCGATAATTCGTAATAAGCTATGGTATCACGTTCAACTGCGTACCGTAGGTTACGATCGCTTCTTGCACGCAGGCAGGTGTACGGGTACGCACCTACATTTGGAAGTTGAACCAGGGGCGATCGATCCGCGTATAGGAGTATCGTACGACGCTACTTTAGCAGCCAAAGCAGAAATCTTGAATCTCTTCAATCTAGCGACAGCGTTCGATGCTGCACTGATCGCGCTTTCCCGCGCTTGTCCGTTTTACGAAGGACGGGGAATGAATGTTTCAGCGCATACCGTACATTATCGCGGACGAAATATTTTTGGCTGGGAGGGAGTTTACACCAATCTGCAAGCCGTGGGAGGACTTCAGCCTTACGTCCATAGCGTAGAAGAATTAGTAGAGTTGCAGTTTGGGCGCTATCATGCTTGGTTGGAAGCGATGGATCGTGCTGGAGTAGAACGCCATCTGTTTTATGAGGCGGGAGGTAGCATGTTAAAAACGGCATGGAATCGCGTCCGACTCAATAAAATCGGGACGATCGAATTGCGCGGTACAGATAGTAATTATCCCGATCGCATATTAGCGATCGCAACTTTAGTAAGTAACGCTGCCGCCAGAGTCAGACGCGAGAATTTAACCGTCAGACCAAAAGCAGGCGTTAAGACTTTTCAATTAAATGGCGATCGCTTAGAAGTACCAGAATTTGAATATTTAGATAACGATTTACTTTATGCAGCCGTAACGGAAGGAGTGAAAAATTGCGAAGTTAAAGATTATCTCGATTCCTTATTTGAATTTGCGACTCAAGACGGTGAAAATATTAATTTATTAACTAAATTTCGTTCCGATCTCGGTGAATATGAAACTACAGAAGCGGAACTTCTGCAAGAATTCCCAACCTCCACAGGCGAAATTTCTCTAGATGAAGGATTGAGACTTGTACGCCAGTCGTGCGACAAGTTAGAACAGCAAGTTTTTAGTGTTATCGATCGTTAGTCATTGGTCATTCGTCATTGGTAGTTGACGGTTGACTGATAACTGATAACTTTGTACAGACGTTACATGTAACGTCTCTACACTGATAACTGACCTCACGATGCAAATTTAACCGCAGGTGATTTAACACCCCGCAACACGTCTAAAAAAGTAAATACCGCCGGAGTTAGCAGCGTATTTGCTAGCACAGCTACTCCAATGATTCTTTCTAATGGTACTGGCAAACTACACGCATGTACGGCTGATGGGATTGGTTCTGCTGCTAGCCGTGGCATAATTGTTGCGCCTAAACCTTGTAATACCATGCTGACAACAGTAGAGTCTTCGTTAACTTGGTAAGCAACCTGATGATCGATCCGAATACTTGCGCTTAGCAGGTGGTTGCGAAGCGTGGTAAAACACGCATTATTGGTACTAGGAACGATTAAAGGATAAGCAAATAATTCTTCCCAAGTACACTGATTCTGCCGCAAATTAGCAGATGGTGGTAGTAGAGCGACATATTCATCCCGCAAAATTTCCCAAGTCTCAAATTCCGCACTGGTAGGGAGGTGGGTAAAGCCTACATCAGCTTGACCTTCCCGCAAAGCTTTTTCTACGTCCAAGTGGTCGAAATGTTCTAAGATGTCGATCGCAATTCCTGGACTACGACGGCGAAATTGGGCGATCGCAGACGGTAAGATATGGGTAGCTGCACTCCGTATACAAGCAACTCTGACGCTACCACTCTGCAAGCTTTTTTCTGATTTGGCTGCTGCAACCATCTCTTCCAATAGCTGCAAGATTTTTTCAGCATAACCGATGACCTGTTCTCCTACAGGTGTGGGAGATGCGCCTTGCCGACCGCGAGAGAATAATAAGATGCCTAATTCATCTTCTAATGATGCGATCGCGTGGCTGACTGCTGATTGAGACAAATCCAAGCGTAAAGCCGCTTCACTAAAATTACCGTATTCGGCTACTGCCAATAATGCTCGCAGTTGGGAGAGTTTGATCTGACTATTGCTAAGCTCTAGCATGGCTTCAACGATAAATGATGAATGAATTTGGCTCAATGCCACCCATTCATAACTTACCTTATTTTCGAGCTATCGATTTTATTCATACAACTATGCATAGATTGCTTTGTCATCAGAATTAGTAGTTGTTAGATTAGATTTGTGCCGCAAAACAAAGACTTATTTTTACTTTCAATTACCTTGAACTATGAAAGCTAATTGTGATTACTTAATTTCCCCTGGAAATGAAACAACTGACCGTAAATCTCAAACTAAATTTATTGTGGCAAAGCCAAACGACTATGCCAAGGTTTCCAAATTTTTTCAGCACTTATTTGCTTGGTTATTTCAAAGCAACGAACTACAAGTAAAACAACGCCGCGATCGCCAAGGCAATACATGGTGGCAAGCATTCGATCCAAATACAAATGAGTCAACAAGCTTTGGCTCTGAAGCAGAAATGCGTTCTTGGATCGAGCAAAGATATTACCGCTAATTTTGTCAAAAAACTGTAATTAATTTAGGAGAATAACATGAGAGACACTTCTTATCAACACACCGATCGCGCACCTGTTAGCCACAGACAGCAAGCCTACAATTTTGCTAAAAAAAGCTATCGTTCCGTGCAGCATCTAATTGTCGAATTCTGGAAATTCAGCAACTATTATGCAGAATATAAAGCCAGAATGAGAGGACAATAAAAGCGCGATCGCACTAAAAATAGATTTCATAACCCCCTCTTTATGCTTTTTTAAAGAGGGTTATTAATTTTTACCTTCTTACCAAAGAAGCAGAAATAAAAAAGCTTAAATTTAACTCTTGAAGAATGATAAAGCCCGACTGCATGAGGAATTGCCTCAACTAAAATCATTGGGTGATTTCCGTACTACAACAGCATCTTATAGATTACACTTAAGAACAGACCTAACGAAGTTAGTAACTTATCTGTATCTATGGTACTTAACACCCCTAAGTTTCAGCAGGCGATCGAAACGGTAGAAGCTTTATCAATCGACGAGCAAGCAGTGTTGCTAGAAATTCTACACAAAAGACTTTTACAACAACAGCATGAGCAACTGTTGCAGGAAGCCATAGCAGCAGAACAAGATGACGCTCAGGGGAATGTAAAGAGTGATTCAGCCGGAGAATTTTTAGCAGAAGTGGACAATTTTTTACTGAGAATTGCACCTAGAAGTAAATCCAAAAATGCTGAATCTACTTTCTGAATCTATCGCTTTAATGCTAAAGTTAATCCATCAGCAATTGGTACTAAACTTAAGGCTATTCTTTCATCATGATGTAATTTCTCATTGAGCGCTCGAATTGCTCGAGTACTTCGATTTTGAACTTGAAAATTAGCCACATCTCCACCCCAGAGAACGTTATCAATTGCAATTAATCCACCAGGACGAACTAATTGAAGCGATCGCTGGTAATAGCAGTCATAATTTTCTTTATCTGCATCGATAAAAGCAAAATCAAAAGATTCTGATTGTCCCGATGCCAATAATCGATCTAGTGTTTCTATTGCTGGCGCTAAGTGCAAATCTATTTTGTTAGCGACTCCAGCCTGCTGCCAATAACGCCGCGCTATATTTGTGTATTCTTTACTCACATCGCAAGCAAATATCTTACCATGAGCAGGCAGCGCTAGAGCCACAGATAAAGAACTATAACCCGTAAATACCCCTATTTCTAAAGTTTTTGTTGCTCCTAACAATTGAACTAGTAAAGCCATAAATTGACCTTGTTCGGGAGCAATTTGCATCATTGCTGCGGGATGATTAGCTGTTTCTTGACGCAACTGAGATAAAATTTCTGGTTCCCGTAGAGAGACAGATAGAAAGTAATCGTAGAGGCGATCGTCTAAACCAAGAGATCTTTTTTGCATAATTGACTGCTCGATAGAGTCATTCACAGTTTATACTAACTCTAGAAAGTTTCATATACCTAGAGTTCAATTGAGTTGCTGTCTCTTGTCGCCCACGAATGCAAGTTCTATGTGCCGAAAATTACCGCTCGTTTTAATTGGAATCTTGCTAATATTTCTGACAGCATGTAGTAGCACTCCAATCGTAATCCCAAACGAGCGACTGGTGCAAAAAGCTTTAGCAGTTCAATTATCTCAAATACAACAACAAATCAGTCAGAAACTCCACCTATCTACACCACTTAAACTAGAAATCGATCGCCTGCGAATACAAGAACAGCAACAACTCAAAATTGGTAACTTACCAGCATATCGAATTATCGGAACTTACGATCGCACCTTACAAATCTCTCAACGACGGATAACGCAAGAAAATAATCCATTCGAGGTCTATTTACAACTTCAGAAAGAGGGGAAAACTTGGCGTTTAGCAATTCCTCAAACTACTGATGAAGATAAAATTCAATCTTGGCGTACTTATTTAATTGATGGGTGGTAGTTGGTAGTTGGTAATTGGTAATTGGTAATTGGTGAAAGGCGCTCTTGCGCTCTTGCGAGTGATACATTTTGAATGCGTGAATTCCGAATTCCGAATTCCGAATTCCGAATTCTCCTTACTCCCTGCTCCCTTAATTACGACTTACGACTTACAACTTACGACTTATAACATGGCATTATGTTATACGAAAACGGCTACAGGAAAGGAAAATAATGCGCCGACAACGCTTGTTCCTACTACCGATCGCCTGCATTGGTATAGTTGGCTTAGGAATAACTGGTTACAGTCTCACTACCCAGACTAACGCTCACACTCAAACAATTGCCCAAGATACGCAAGCACCACTACGCGAACCAGATGTCGTCTACGTACCTACACCTCAAGAGACGGTAGACGAAATGCTCAAAGTTGCTAAGGTGACTAAAAATGATACGCTCTACGACCTTGGTAGTGGCGACGGACGCATCCCAATTACTGCTGTACAAAAATATCAAGTGAAAAAGGCAGTTGGGATAGACATCAACCCAGAACGGATTAAAGAAGCAAAGGAAAACGCTAAAAAAGCAGGCGTAACAGACCGCGTAACGTTTCTCAATCAAGATCTGTTTAAGAGCGACTTCAGCGATGCAACTGTCGTGACGCTTTATTTGTTGCCCGAACTTAATGTTAAGCTCAGACCGCAGCTATTTAAACAGCTCAAACCAGGAACTCGCATCGTGTCTCATGCGTTTGATATGGGCGATTGGAAGCCAGAAAAAACCTTGCAGACTCCTGGTGGTTCTACCATTTATTACTGGGTAATTCCTAAAGAGATTCCTAAGAATTTAGGTGACGGTTAAATTTAATGGCGTTACACGCTGCGAAAATTAGGATTTCGTAAAGTAGGGGCGCACAGCTGTGCGCCCCTACCTAATTTTGCGCCCCTACCAATTTTGTGTATTCCTACCAATTTTTATGAGGATTTCTCAAACTATACTTCACCACCTCGCGATCGATTTCTGGGTGAACGTACTTTAATTCAAGCATTAACCCTGCTTTTTCCATCACCCGACTAGAAGCTCGATTTTCTGCCAGCGCAGAAGATACGATGCACTGAGTCCCTAATTCGGCAAAGCTTTTTGTGACGAGGGCGCGAGAACCTTCAGTGGCATATCCTTTCCCCCAAGAAACTCGACGCAAACGATAGCCTAATTCGATTTCATCAGCATGGAAGAATTTTGAACTAACATTAAATTGACTATCTAATGCCGGTCGTAAATGAAACCAACCGATGAATTCTTGACTAGATTTTTCAATAGTTGCCCAAAATCCATAACCCGGATATTGTTGATAATAGTGCATCCACTTTGATAAGACATTGTTTTGATAATTTTCGTAACTTTTCTCTAGAGGCTCGCCACCTTTGATAATACCTAGATCTACATAACGAATTACTTCAATATCGCTATCTAAATCTAATAAGTTTTGCGCATCATCCAATGTAAATTGACGGAGAACTAGTCTAGGAGTTTCCAAAAAAACTTGCATCAGAAATTTCACCATCGCTGCACTGCGCCTGCAACTAATAATTCTATTCTGTACAAGGCGTGTTCGCTCGTCATAAATAAAGTCTTACCGTCTTCCCCACCAAAGGCGAAATTAGAAATAGCGCTCGGGGT
This sequence comes from Chroococcidiopsis sp. CCALA 051, assembly GCF_003015105.1. Classification (NCBI taxonomy): domain Bacteria; kingdom Bacillati; phylum Cyanobacteriota; class Cyanophyceae; order Chroococcidiopsidales; family Chroococcidiopsidaceae; genus Chroococcidiopsis; species Chroococcidiopsis sp. CCALA 051. Next base: position 33,027 of record NZ_PYCI01000058.1, read on the forward strand.
CAAAATTTTACCTAGCAGTAAACCTGTAGGAGAAAAAATGTGGACGCCATCGCCGCAACCTGCATAAATATTGCCATTAGTATCTACGTCAACCCCATCAGCTCCCCAATCATTATTATCAATTTGACAGAGTTTTTCTCCACTAGAAAGAGTTCCATCTGAGTTAACAGTAAATACCCAAATATAGCGATCGCCTGCTGCTGAGTTACCTACATATAGCTTGGTTTCATCTGGAGAAAAAGCAATGCCATTCGGCATACTCAAATCTTGAATAACTACAGTTAATTCTTGTGTTTTTGGAACGTAGCGAAATACGCCATTAAAATCTATCTCTTTAGTTCTATCACCCAAACCATAAGGTGGATCGGTAAACCAGATCGTCCCATCCGATTTAATTTCCAAGTCATTCGGTGAATTGAACCGCTGACCTTGAAAGCGATCGCATAAAATTGTCCAGCGATCGTCTTTATCTGTAATACTTATTGCCCGCGTTTCGTGTTCGCAAGTATAAAGATTACCCACAGAATCAAGCACATTGCCATTTGGCTGATAACTGGGTTTGCGGTAAGTGTGCAATCCTTGAGATTTACTCCAAGATTTATGTTCGTTTGCCCCAGTATCGCTAAAAATAAGTTGCTGATGCTGCTTGTCCCAAACTGGTCCTTCACCAAAAAGCATTCCATCAGCAAGTTGTATCAGTTCGGTATTGGCTGCTAATATGTCTGAAATCTCAGTATTTTGGTTATTAGCGTTCATATTAGAGAGTAGTCAGTAGCAAGTAGAGAGTAGTGAGTAGTGGCTAGACATAAAAGTCCACCTACTTATCAACTACCATCTACCAACTACCAATTACCAATTACCATCTACCAATCTTAATCTTGCATTGCCAGCATCCCAGTTGGTAATGATGGCTTGAGTAATCCATTGAGTAAAGACGCTGGGCGATCGCCATAGGGCCAAGCAAAGGCATGGCGGAAGGCTGCATCTTGACAAGCTTGCAATTCGTCAAAGTCAATAATATCCAACGTCAGCAGATTTTCATACTCAAATGGCAACCGGACGTTGTGCAATCCGGCGTTATCCGTGCAAATGGCAATATCTACCCCAGCATCCAAACAACGATCGAATACCAACTTCAACTGGCGCATGTCCTGTAGAGTTCCCGTCTTTAGATAAGTTGTGGGACAAACCTCTAAACATTGCTGCCTGCTGGCTAAATCTGGTAATAGTTCGGGATGCAGCAGGGGAATTTGGATACCGTGACCGATCCGCATCAGATAGGGCAACAGTTCAGGATAACAACCTGCGGGAGTTTCATATAAGTGTCCCGTAGTATTTAAACCAAGCGATCGCGCGTAGGCATACAATTGCACGAACTCTTCGAGGCGTTCTGCATAATGTCCATCGCCACCAGCGACATCCACAGCACAGACATATTCTCGTTTTTGGGCAGCCAAGTCCACAATTGCCCGATTTACCTCATAGGGTAGCCGCGAATGCATACACAAAATTTGGCTAGTGACAATCGGATATTCGGAAAGTTGGCTTGCTTTACCTACCACGTCAACAATCTCCGCCATCTGTTCGATCCGTTGGGATTGAGTTAAATGCTCTGACGTGCGTAAATATGGCGTGTAGCGAATTTCTAAGTACGCCAAATTTTCAAAAATATACGCCCCACGAATCAAGCGATAGACAAAGTAAGGCAAAGTCTCAATTGTTTGCACGCTCTCAACTAAAGTGTGCAATTCTAAATACTCGTCCAACGTGTTGCGGGGACGGGTATAGAAATCTTCAAACGCAGCATAGTCAGGAAACCGCTCGATTTTGTCGTCAGCGTGACGCTGGAAATAGCGCCAGAGAACGCGAGGCACGACCGAACCCCCCAAGTGGCGGTGCAATTCAGCGTATAGAGCCACAATACCTCTCTTAATTATTCTTAACAATATCTATGGTTATTATCAAAGATAGCAATTTTGTCCAGCAGTCGGAAGTTTGCTGGAATACTAGGAAGAAGTCGTAAGTCGCAATTACTAGCCACTGGTTCCACTAGCCACTAACCACTAGCCACTGATAGTTGACTGTGCAGGGTTTACGGCAGCCTCACGATGGTGAACCAAAAGTTTTCAATCGACTGCACGATTTTGACAAAGCGGTCAAAGTCAACTGGTTTGATAATGTAACAATTGGCGTTGAGATTGTAGGCGTTGAGTATATCTGTCTCAGCTTGAGAAGCTGTCAGTACGATAACAGGAATGCGCTTGAGGTTGGGGTCTGCTTTAATCTCTGCTAGCACTTCTCGCCCATCCTTTTTAGGCAGATTGAGATCGAGCAAGATTATATCTGGATGTTTTGTGCTAGCATACTTTCCCTCTTTTCGCAACAATGCTAACGCTTCTACACCGTCCTCAACTACGTGCAAGTTTACAGACATTTTGCTTTCTTCTAAAGCCAATTTAGTTAACTGCACGTCGCCAGAGTCATCTTCTACCAACAAAATCTCAATTGGTATAAATAGCACAGTAGAATTTACCAGAATTCACAAATTAATAACCGATAACTTTGTAGAGACGTTACATGTAACGTCTCTACAAAGTTATCGGTCAAAGACAAGTCACGCCACTACCGTTAATGTTTTCCTCAACTTTTATACTTTTGACGGAGCTAATGGAGTCTAGTCTTTTGGATTCTTCTATGATTCTCTCTCTCAAGTCATCCTCTAGTAAAGCTCTCTGTTCGTTTAAATCAAAATTGCTGTCGCTGGTGGAGTGCGATCGCTCTGATAGCTGCGTCTCCAAGCTGGGAGGAGACGGCAAAGGATCGACTAACGGTAAGCTAATTTCTACAGTAGTCCCTAGACCGATACCAGGACTACTGAGGGCAATGCGACCCCCCATTAATTCAATTAAATTGCGGGAAATTGCCAATCCTAAGCCAGTCCCGCCTAGCTTGCGGGTAGTAGTACCATCTACCATGGCGAAGGGACGAAAGAGCTTGTGTTGTTGAGCCGGATCGATTCCCAGTCCCGTATCCTCTACAGCCACAGTGACCCAAAATGTAGTACTGCCATCTTGTACGGGTTGGGCAGTAATTTCTAGTTTGATGCTGATGCTGCCGCGATCGGTGAACTTGACAGCATTACCTATAACATTGATCAGCACTTGCTTAAGTTTGGCAGCATCGGCATGAACTAGTAGCGGTTCTTGCCACTCTGTAGCGATCAATTGCAGCCCTTTTTGCTGAATTTGTACCTTTTGCAGGTCGATCGCTTCTCGCAAAACTTGCCGTAAATCGAGGGCTTCCGTGACGACTGAGAGTTTACCAGCTTCTATTCTGGCAATATCGAGCAAGTCATTAATAATACCTAATAAGTGAATAGCTGCCTCATCAGCCCGTGCCAAAAACTCTAGTTCTTCGGTGCGATCGTCGCAGCAGCCGTCGCGGACGAGGCGAATACATCCGATGATGGCATTAAGAGGGGTGCGTAACTCGTGGGAGGTATTGGCTAAGAATTCACTTTTCATCTGGTTGGAAGTTTGGGCTTCTTGCCAAGCGGTTTCTAATTCTGCTGCCGAAGCATTTAGCCGTCCTAACATTTCTTCCAAAGCTTCTGCTAGCTGTTCTACCTCGCGGACTTTGAAATTGTGCGGGACTCGCTCGGCAGCGTGGTGGCTTTGGAGGTTGAGGGCGTAGTCCCGTAGTTTTTCTAAAGGTCTTGCTAAATCGCGGATGATATGTAGTGCGGCGATTAAGGTCGCTACTAACAAGCCGATGGTCAGTACGACAAGGATAACTTTAATTTCTTGCAGTCCGTACAAGGCATGATCCAGACGGGTAACGGCTAAAATCAGCCAGTATCCGTTGGCTCGATCGATCGGACTGGGAATGACGTTATAGCCCGCTAGCAAATCGGGACCGTTGCGGTCGAACGACAAGTGGATAAAATCTTGGCGCGTGCGTCCGGCGATCGCATTTTTGAGCAGATGTTGTAGTTGTCCTGCATCTGGCTCTTGCGCGACGTTGCGTCCAATGCGGTTAGCCATTGGATGAGCTAAAATCGTGCCGTTGCGATCGATTACGACGGTGGAGCCAGCCAGCAATCCTGGTCGATCTCGTTCTCTTTTGTGCAGTGCCGATAATACGTTGAGGCTGTAGGTCAATCGCCCGCTACTGTTGTACACGGGAGCCGATAAAACTAATTGTAGTTGTCCTAGAGAGCGTTGAGGATCTAGCGAGGCGGATAGCTGTAGCGATCGCCGCCCGTCAATTTCGACTAGTGGCTGAACGCGAATCAAAGGTACGATTTCTTGATTTTGCTGCTGTTGCCAAGCGGGATCGGCTTTAGCAGAAGCAATTGGAGTATTACCGCAAGTACTCGCTACCAAATTACCCGTGCCGATCTCAGTCACCTGCAAGCACTGAGTATTTGGCAGCGTTGACGCTAACTGTTGAAGAAACTCCCGAGCCTGTGCAGGCGAACCAGTTCGGATGACGGTGGTTTGACTTGCCAGCAGCAGGTTTGATTTCAGTGCCGCGATCGCGTTGCTGATATTTTCTCCCTTGTTCACCGCACTTTCAGTTAAATTCCAGCGCGCGGTTTCTAGCAAGCTAGAACGTGCTTTCCTGAAAGTCACCGCTTCCCCAATCAACAACACTGGTACGGTCAGCAGCAGTATTCTTGCAAGTAAGATACGGCGAAATGAGGATTGACTGGGCTTAGCCATGGAAGCTCCCTCAAAATAGATGCAAGACCCTCTAGTAATAGCTTGCTAGCAAACAGATTAGTTTTAGCATTTAAATACCATTAAACGCGATCGCTGCCAAGCAAATTCCATCAACACCTTTGTCTGATTTAACAAATCATACAAAACAAAGTTCGAGAATTACGGATGCCGATCTCAATGGCGTTCTTGCTGTTTTCGACATTTTCACAGCATATCTAAAAGCTCTAGCTGCTACCATATATGCTGTCTCTTATACACATCT